>JABDLW010000121.1 GCA_013001805.1 Saprospiraceae bacterium
AAGTGCCATCATACCTTCCATCCCATCCCGAGGAGGGAAAATCACGGCTCACAAACTCCTCATTGTCATTTCCGAATACGATATTTCCCCAGCGATCAAATACCCGGATGCCCAAAATTCTCCGAACTCCCGGTCCTGAATATACCTGCCAAAGATCATTTATCCCGTCATTGTTGGGAGTAAAACCATTAGGTATAAAAACCAGTCTGGCCTTATCCACCTGTATCAGTATTTCATCGGTACCCTCACACCCATTTACGTCGATTACGGTGAGCTCATATTGTTGGGTTTCAAAGGGATGGGCAAACGGATCGGCACAATTCATGCAAGATAATGATTCCACAGGAGTCCAAATATATGTGTCCACCGGTGAAGGTCCGGATACCTCCGGATTTATTTGCACACTATCACCCAGGGCAACACTAAGGTCCATACCCAGGTCGACATCAATCGCAGAAGGTTCTGAAATAAAGATCATCGTATCCAGCTTACATCCACGATTGTCAAATATGGTAACAAGATGATCGCCAGCAAAAACCGGCACCTCGGAATCAAGACTTTGGGTAGGTCCGTTATCAACCGAGAAAGCATAATCAGACCCGGTACCGCCACTCACATTATTTACGGTAATGACGGTTTGGAAACCACTACAAATTGGTTCAGCCGGAGCGGGCACATTACCTTGCAAAGCAGCAGGCTCTATGATCGTATGTGAGATCATGCCCGTGCAGCCTTTGCTATCGGTCAGAACAATGTCATAGGTTCCGGCACTCAGATTAGCTGCCGAAAGTGTATTAGATGCTCCCCCGGAAGACCATACAATCGTTGGCGCCGCATCTTGGTTACCTCCCTCCCAAATCAAACCTATCTGACCATCGCTGTCACCGAAACACCGGATGTCCTGAGTGAGCGTCGAATCAATAGAAAGTGTCAAGACTTCCGGTTCCCTGATTTCAAATGTCAAGGGTACAGTACAGGCTGTGTCACTGGATTCTGTGACGAGCACATCGTAAGTACCCGGAGTGAGATTTTGGATTGAGCTGCTGCCGGTAGCCATTTCCGAAGTGCCCGTGGACCAGGCAAAATCAAAAAGACCACCCCTCCCACTAGCAGTCACCAACACCATGCCGTCGGCATCGCCATTGCAACTGACGTTAGTTGTGTCGACCATGACACTTATTTTTTCGGGAAACTGGACATTGACCAGGCTATCATAAATGATACAACCGGTCACACGATCCCTCACTTCAAATGTGTAAATGCCATTCTGACTGACAGAGATGAAAGGCCCGGAAGTGAGTGTGTCATTTAGTGAGGTCCAAATATAGTTTGTTGGCCCGGAATAGTTGGTCATATGATTGAAAATGATGCCACTATCCGGTTCATTGCAATTAGACCGGGGTGAAAACTGCATCGGACGAATGATAGCGACGTCAATGACCGGATCCATGATTTGGACGGAGTCAACGACAGTACAATTGCCCATCGCCGAAGTCTGAGTCACTGAAACGGTATAAGTGCCTTCTTTCAGGTTTGAGATCGTTTCGGAAGTTGCACCGGTAGACCAAAGGATCGAATTACCCGTAAGGTCTCCGGAAACGGTTAGCTGTGCCACACTATCTCCCCGGCACACATTAGCCTGGTCCAACACAGTAAAAATACTGGGGCCGGAGGCCATAGTAAAGACCGTAGAATCACTACATCCATTAGCGTCTTCCACATACACGCTAAATTCACCATCCGGCAGACCCATGATACTGGAGGTACGGCTGATAAACGAATCTCTTCCTTCCCCTACATCATACCATCTGAAGATATAGGAGGCACGGGGAGGGTCAAATGGAGTCCCACCAATCACTGACTCGGCAAAACCAAGATCGATGCGGCCGTTCTGTCCCGCGGGACAGCTGGGTTGACTGATGAATCGCTGTAGGTCCTGAGTGATGAGTTGTAAGGGTTGCGGATCAGCAACGATGAAAGTTGTGTCAATTGAGCAAGTACCGTCGGTGATAGTAACACTATGCATACCAGGTCGAACCATAGTTGCAATAGATGTTGTATCCATTGTGGTAACCACGGTTTGTGGGTCTGTAGACCAGGCGAAGACCGGACCAACTTTATTGAGATCGATTAAAACGCTTATTCCGATATATGCGTCATTCGTGCCGGAACAACTCGGTTTACTGATGGAATCTACCTGAATTTGCATGTTTTTTGAAGCTCCGAGAGAAATGGTGTCTTCAACAGTGCATAGCCCATTCGACAAGGTAAGGTAATAGTCTCCAGCCTGCAAGTTGTTAAATGTCATGGGGGAAGTAGCCATAAATGTCCGTGGATTTCCGTCCGGTCCTGTCCAGGTCCAGGAAAAGTCACCGGGAGGATTACCCACAACTTCCATGGTAATGGAACCGGTTCTGTCTCCACGACATTCAGGAAGTGTTTTAGCGACTTCCATTACTTCCAACAAACCGTCCTGTAATTCAAAGCGTGTAGTGTCGGCACAGCCATTGCCATCCATAACAAGCAGGCGGTACGATCCCGATATCAGATCGTCAAGCACCAACGTACCATATCGGGTAAATCCCGGTCCAAACCAGGTAGTGGTATAATCTCCATCACCCCCGTTTATTGCCAGGACCTCAATACGCCCGTCATCCCCACCCATGCATGTGGGATCAAAGGTTAATGTGTCAACAGTGATTTGATCTACGGTTAAATCAATACTGGCAAATGTCATCACTCCGGCTCCGTCAGTAATTACGATATCATAAACATCTTTAGGAACATCGACTAAGATGGTGGGTGCACCCCCGGAAATGGCACCGTCATCAAAATCAGCTCCGGAACTGCTAACATTCAAATCGTAGATGTACGGATCGTTGCCACCGTAAACCTGTAATTGGAGATCCACGCCACCGGTTCCATTAGCGCATGCCGCGTATACTAATGTCGGGTTGGTTGGATTGGAAATTATTACGGAGCCATGCTTGATTATTACTGCCAGATCATCATTATCATCCGTCACATTTATATTAGTGGGATCATTAATGAATCTTATTTCGCTACGTGAACCAGGTGGTCCCACGGCAGTAAAACATACGTCAAATAACACCGCACTATCCGGAAGGCTTATGGTGTTTAGACTTAATTCAAAAAATAAAAACGTCAACAATCCTTCGGCCCCTCGGGTGTCGTCATGACCGGCATTTCCGCCTAATGTTGGGTGCACATTGGAGACACTGAGAAATTCAATAACTGATGGATCCCAGCCAATGGTAAAAGCCACCGAAAGAATATTATTAAAATCCCCAACTGTGATTGGTATGCAAAAATTGGTTTCAGGCATTACTGCCGTATCACTGATGCAAAGACTGACCGGATCCTGATTGGGAACAGATACGATGAATTCAGTGGTGCAGCCGGTAGCATCGGTCACGCGTAAAGTATAAAGACCGGCTTCAGGTACGGTGAAAGTCGTGGTCCCATCATGGGCAATCAAAGCATCAACAATCCCGGTTACACTGGGATCGTCGAGTTTGGTCAACGACACGGTATAATTACTGCCATCAAATTCAGAATAACCTCCGGCCAGCGTAAACATGCCGGAAAGGCTCATATTGTCCGGAGTGGAAAAATTGACCAGGCTTATCTCATTGAGGTAAATGACTGCAAAAGCTTCATCGATCCGCACATTCAGACATGATCCGTCATCAAAGGTAGGTGGTGTGGCATCAAAGTTGGTGATGGTGATGGGTGCAAACCACATTTGGCCAGCCGCTCCCCCAAAAAACTGTTCCTGGATCTGGCCGTTATTGTGGAACACAATGTCACCTTCAAGATTGCCTCTGGCTACCCAAAAACCTTCAGCAGGGACCGGGATGTCTACCAGACATGCATCCATGGCTGTTATATTATCCCGTTCCTGACCGGTCACAGTCGGTGGACAGCTATAAAATGCATACCCTACACCGGGATTCGTAGCCATATTGGGGTCTCCGTTAAAATCGGCATCCCCGGCATGATTGATATAGATTTGATCACCGTAACACAGTACAATTGGATCACTATCGATGCTATTACTTTGCGCACCTAAAGAACTGATGCTTAAAATACTCCCTGCATCCATATCTGCCCCACACACACTGCGTTGCGTGCGTAATGATTCAGGTACTAATAAGACTTCTGCGTTTTGCGCTATAGCCGAGACCGATAGCAAAATAAGCCAAGCTGCAGTCAATACATTGTAGGGTCGGATCATGTACTTAAACACTTTTCTAAAAGCGGGCAAAGATATTATTCTCATCAAGCCCCCTTCATTTTATCGAAAACAATTATATCAACGACTCCCATCGGCCTATATTGCTTTCTGATACCACGCGGTATTAATCTTAACATCACCGCTCAGACACCGGCTTCCCATCTGGTGCAGCATCGCCATTTTTGCAGTATGGATATGAGGTGCCAAGCTCTTCATCAAGGTATAATCTCCCCTCTGAACGATTATTTGATCTGGCATTTCGTTGCCTGAACTATTTCGGAACATAGCTATTTAACATTTCTACCATTTGTCTGACACGCAGAACATTATTTACCTTCACAACCGGCTTGCTTTTCATAGCGAGGATTAAAATGATACCTGTACCCGGCGGCTTAGCTTAATTGCATCTATGTCTCCGGTTAAACTCGGGAGGCATAATATCCATCCAACTATTTGAGTCGCTATCTTCATATCATCAGATACAACGTCAAATTTGATGCCAACAACCTGTTTTTAAGTATTTTATACATGAGAAGTCTACATCATATCAAATACAATGGGTGAAAATCGCTTTGAAGTGTTGTGTCTCAATGTTACTCCCCATCGACATGACGGGTAAAGTAGTCTTAACGTTATCAGGCCGCCTTGTGGTACATTTTTTTTACCTTGCAGCGCAATTTTTTCGGAAGGCTTATGGCACAAGTGAAGGCTAGCATAGTTGGTGTGAACGGATATACTCCTGATTATATCCTGACTAACAAAGAACTGGAGAATCTGGTAGATACCTCCGATGAATGGATCAGCACCCGTACCGGGATAAAAGAACGACATATTCTTAAAGAACCGGGCAAGGCCACATCAGATATGGCCGTGGAAGCGGTTAAGGGTTTGTTGCAAAAAACGGGTACCAATCCCGAAGAGATCGAACTCACGATTTGTGGAACGGTCACTCCCGACACCGTCTTTCCTGATACAGCCAACACAATTAATCTGAAGATCGGTGCAAGTAATGCATTTGGCTTTGATGTTAATGCTGCCTGTTCCGGATTCCTTTTCTCTCTAAGTACAGGTGCCCGATTCATTGAATCTGGTCGCTATAAGAAAGTTTTAGTGGTTGGTGCCGATATGATGTCTTCGATTGTCAATTATGAAGATCGTACCACCTGCATCCTCTTTGGTGACGGGGCTGGTGCTGTACTTCTCGAAGCTTCGGAAAATGGCTATGGCCTGGAAGACGAAATATTGCGTGGAGATGGATCAGGCAGAGACTTCCTGATTATGAAGGCGGGAGGATCCTTAAACCCACCTTCGGCGGATACCGTGGCACGCAAGGAACATTATGTTTATCAAGATGGAAGACCTGTGTTTAAAGCCGCTGTAAAAGGCATGACCAACACCGTGCAGGAAGTAATGCAACGCAACCAGTTAAGTGCACAGGATATTGATTGGCTGGTGCCGCATCAGGCCAACAACCGCATCCTTACTTCGGTTGCGGATGCACTTGGCTTTCCTATGGACAAGGTCATGGTCAATATACACAAGTATGGAAACACCACTGCTGCCACCATTCCACTTTGTCTCTGGGAATGGGAAAACCAATTGAAGAAAGGCGACAAATTGATTCTGACTGCCTTTGGTGGGGGCTTTACCTGGGGTGCAACCTACCTTACCTGGGCATACGATTCTTAACCAGGAGAGATATTTCTTGTGTTCAGTTAATAATTATTTCAATAAAATTTATGGCAAACACTTCAGATATTAGAAACGGACTTTGCATCAACTGGAATGATGATATCTATTCAGTGGTAGAATTTCAACATGTGAAGCCCGGCAAGGGAAATGCTTTTGTACGCACGAAACTTAAAAGCATCTCGACCGGAAAGAATATTGACTATACTTTCCCGGCTGGTCATAAAATCGACGTGGTTAGGGTAGAACGGCGCACTTTTCAATACCTCTATAAAGATGACAGAGGCTACCATTTTATGAACAATGAGACCTTTGAACAAATTGCCATTATGCCGGAGATGATCGAAAGTGCACAATTCTTAAAGGAAGGAGGAGAGGTTGAGATTTTGTTTCATGCTGAAAAAGAGTTGCCGCTTTCGGTAGATATGCCGCAAAACATTATATTACAGGTGACTTATACTGAGCCGGGTGTACGCGGAGATACCGCCACAAATACTTTAAAGCCAGCCACAGTCGAAACAGGAGCAGAAATTAGAGTACCATTGTTCATAAATGAGGGCGATTTGGTAAAAATTGATGTGAAAACTGGTGCCTATTTAGAAAGAGTAAAAGCTTAAACCTATGGATTTAAAGGAAATTTCGGAGCTGGTCAAACTGGTGGGCAAAAGCAATCTGATCGAGCTTAAAATTAAAGATGGCGATTTTGAAATCTCCCTGCGCACAGAAAAGCACGGACTTTCCAAGTCTGAAGAACCGGAAAAAACTTACATCGCAGCTCCACCGATTGCTCAACATCCGGTGCAGGTGCAGGCTACTCCTGCCCAACCCACTGCTACCGCACCAGATGGGGCTGGAAATGATACTGGCGAAGGAGCTGCCTCCAGTAAGGAATCCGAAACCGATAAAGATTATTTGGAAATCAAATCTCCGATGGTTGGTACGTTTTACCGGTCATCCGGTCCGGACAAGCCTCCCTATATTAAGGTAGGCGATTCGATTAGCCAGGGTAGCGTAGTATGCATCATTGAAGCGATGAAACTATTTAACGAAATTGAATCCGAAATAACCGGAAAAGTTGTCAAGGTTATGGTCGAAGATGCTACGCCAGTTGAATATGATCAGGTATTATTTTTAGTGGAAAGATAATCGTGGCCCGAAAAAAACCCGCCAAAATGTTCAAGAAAATCCTGATTGCCAATCGAGGAGAGATTGCTCTGCGTGTCATACGGACCTGCAAGGAAATGGGCATTCAGACGGTTGCGGTTTATTCGACAGCAGACCGCGAGAGTCTTCACGTGAGATTTGCCGATGAAGCAGTGTGCATCGGACCACCACCTTCTTCAGAATCCTACTTAAGCATTCCCAAGATCATGGCGGCAGTAGAGATTACCAATGCTGATGCCATTCATCCTGGTTATGG
>JABDLW010000128.1 GCA_013001805.1 Saprospiraceae bacterium
CCATAATGATTTCCATGAGTAAGCGCGAGCTCTACGTCATCTCCCGTCAAATGTATGATGGGATACCGGATAACTTCATTTTTGGTTTTGTTTTCCAAGAGATCATGCAGGCCCCGCTTGGATAGAATGAGCTTGCCGTTGAAGCGAATTTTCAATCCGGTATTCAGGTATGCATAATTCCAAAGTTGGCGTTCAATCATCTCGGCAAGGAAATGATAATTCTTAAATACGGTAGCATCCGGAGTAAATTGGACCTCTGTCCCATTTGGCTCTTTTGTCTTAATGATTTTAGACTCCTGGACCAGGTCACCCTTTGTAAATTCGGCTTCTTTTGCCTTACCCTCACGGTAGGCTGCAACAAAAAAGCGCTCGGAGAGCGCATTTACCGCTTTGGTTCCAACCCCATTTAGTCCTACTGATTTTTGAAAGGCTCGACTATCATATTTACCTCCGGTGTTCATCTTTGAAACACATTCGACTACCTTGCCCAGTGGTATTCCACGTCCGTAATCCCTGATTCGAACAGAATGCTCGTCTACTTCAACCTCAATGATTTGGCCATGTCCCATGACAAATTCATCTATTGCATTGTCTATGACCTCTTTGATCAAAACATAAATCCCATCATCAGGTGCGCTACCATCACCTAACTTTCCGATATACATACCTGGCCTCAGCCTGATATGTTCACGCCAATCAAGTGACTTAATATTATCTTCGTTATAGGTGATCTGTGCCATAGTGCTTTACATCTCTTACGGGGTGAAATATAATGAAATTATGTAATACGAATGCTTGATTACAGCATCAGATTTCCCACCTGAGCGAATATAGATCGCAGACTAATACTGGATTATTTATTCCTTTCCTGACTAATTGCCGGGATCAAATCAGTAGGAAATTGTGCGCTTCCATTATGGGTATACTTCAGATTCGTCTTAATCGGCATCTGATACCTATTCATAAAACTAGACAGGAATGCCGAAAGTTCAGCTGGATCAATATTAATCGAGTTAGGCTTCCGGTAAAATGATAGATGTTGAATAGTTCCATCTGAATCCCAAAATACTTTTAGCCAAATCTTGACGCCCTTGAGATCAAAGTCAATGGACTCAGCGTAAGCTTCCATCTCGGCGATCATATCCATCCATTTGCCAAATGCAAGGTTCATGTCATCGTGACAGACTGTAAGCAAAATATCGTGATAGGTCTCATATAATAGACCATACTGATCTTCATATTCACCAATCTGGAATACTTTGGGCAAGGTAAGCTCCTTAGGTCCGGTATCGAAAACCGGGCCTTCTGATGATATTTGAGCGGTCACACTAAGATTCAAACCGCAAAAAATGCAACAAATGGCAATATATCTTAATAACTCTCCCAAATTATTAGAACCTTCGCTTCAAATTTAGGAATATTTCTCATTGCGTGTTTGTGATTTAACAATAATTAAATATCTACCTACCTATTAGCGATTAACACATTATAAAATTATTTAATATATCTTTGCTTGAATCCTGCATAGAAAAGGATGTTCAAACTGAAATTTTCTAATCCCGAGTTTCAATGTGATGATTTACGATATAATTTGTCTTCTTATGGTGATCCTGGCCTTCGCTGGTGGTTTTCAGAGAGGTGTGGTTAAAGTCTTCGGTTTTCTTTCCGCCATCATCTTCGGAGTCATATGTATACTTTGGAGTGCACCCTATTTATCTGATTTCCTAAATGCGTCTATGACACAGGTGCCGAAGTGGCTCCTGCCGGTTTTGCTATTTCTGGAATTCTCACTCATTGCAATGACTTTGTTCATGCTTATTCCCCATCGCAAGCAATCGAAAACCAAAGTCTATAATGGCTTTTTACAGAATACGATGGGAGGACTTTTTCTAAGTGCCTTCATGGTGTTTAGTATTGGAATACTAAGTGGTTTTTTTGAGAAAACTAATGTAATCAGGGAAGAGACCAGGAACTCTTCAGTCGCATATCAAATGCTCAACCCTCTAAAGCAAAAAAGCAAGCAGATCTGGCAGCGCTTAACCGATCAAAATGATTTTTTGGAGAAACCCGAGCAGGTAAAATCAGCAGGTCTGGGAGGATAGTTTTGACGAGGTTTTAATTCAACAGAATGAGTCTCCGATTGTACTTAAACTACTTCATCCGAATCATTAGCGATATGCAAAGCATCCCACAAGCGGTCCTTCAACGCATCAAGACCAATCTGGGCGACAGCACTAATAAATACTACTTGCCAGTCACCAGGAATATCTTTCTCGATCAATGCCTGTAATTCCGGATCAATCAAATCACATTTGGTAATAGCTACGACTCTGGGTTTATCGCATAGTTCTGGGTTATAAGCCCGAAGTTCATTTTCCAGCGTAGTATAGGTGAGCATCGGATCATCAACATCACAGGGTATCATAAAAAGTAGTACTGCATTGCGCTCAATGTGACGTAAGAATCTCAGACCCAATCCTTTCCCTTCCGATGCACCCTCGATGATACCGGGGATATCTGCCATGACAAAAGATTGCTCATTACGATAGGCTACAATACCAAGATTAGGCTTCAAAGTTGTGAAGGGATAAGCCCCGATTTTTGGTTTCGCCGCTGAAATTACTGAAAGCAAGGTGGATTTTCCGGCATTGGGAAAGCCAACCAATCCCACATCCGCCAACACTTTGAGCTCCAATATCTTCCATACATCCCTGCCGGGAGTGCCGGGTTGCGCGTATCTCGGCGCCTGCCGGGTGGCCGATTTAAAATGGGTATTACCCCGACCCCCGATACCGCCTTCCACTAATATTTTTTCCTGGCCATGCTCCAGAATTTCGCACTCCAAGGTGTTGGACTCAGCATCCCGGGCAATAGTACCGAGCGGCACGTCCAGAATGATGTCTTTACCACTGGCGCCAGTACTCTGGCTCGCACCACCAGCACCACCATTTTCGGCGATTACATGTTTCTGGTATCTAAGATGCAGTAAGGTCCATTTGTTGCGATCTCCCCGTAAAATGATATGACCACCCCGGCCTCCATCACCACCATCCGGTCCTCCCATGGGGTTAGAACGATCACGATGAAAATGAACGGAACCCGCACCACCATGACCTGAACGGCAGTTGATTTTAATAAAGTCGATGAAATTATCTTCAGCCATGGGTCGATACGGACCGGTAAAATCCGGATTTTAGTTAAAATAACTAAGCCGGTAAAGAATCTATCAATTCACTTAGCCGGGAAAAGATCTCTTCAATATCACCCACACCATTGATCTTATGCGAACGATTATCTTGAGCATAGTAGTCAAATACAGGCGTAGTCTCTGCCTTATAAATCTCGATGCGATTCCTTATTATGGCTTCATCAGCGTCATCAGGACGGCCTGATGTCTTAGCACGCTCCATTATCCGGTTTACTATTTCCTCATCATCGACATCCAAAGCAATGAGGGCACTAATTCGTTGGTCCCGCTCTGCCAGCAGCTCGTCAAGGGCTTCCGATTGCAACACATTTCTGGGAAAACCATCAAAAATAACCCCGGCCACGTCATGATCTTCCTCCATCTTCTTTCGCAACATACCTATGGTGATCTCGTCGGGCACCAACAATCCTTTACTTATATAAGACATCGCCTCCAACCCCAATTCCGTATTATGACCGATTTCATGTCGAAACAAATCACCAGTTGAGATATGAAGAAAATTGTATCGATCAGCCAACTTGTGTGCCTGGGTGCCTTTTCCGGAGCCGGGAGGACCAAATAAAATGAGGTTTATCATAACGCTGTTGAAAATTTGCAATTTTCAAAGGAGCACGAATATAACAACTTTGTCCTTAACAGGAATAGACATTTCTTCCTTCAGCACACCTCCGGACTCGATCAGCATATTGATTAGATTGGCTGAGTGGAAGAGCTACAGCATTGATATTTAGAATTGGTATGTATTCAGGGTAGTTATCAGCGCCTGGCAGTCAAAACGTCTCTGCTGGCATAAATTCTTTGGGACCAATATCTGGATTCCCGCAAGTTTTCTTGTATTACTCCACGAGAGGTGGTACTATGGATAACCCAGATACCATCACGCCTGGTCTTACTCACGATGGCAACGTGGTTTACTTTTCCTTTTTGCTTAAAAAATATGAGATCACCAACTCGTACTTTTTCGACTGATGTCATCCGGCCATAGGTAGACTGTTGATGTGATGATCTGGGAAGTAATATACCATGAGACTTGAAAACTTCAAATACCAGACCGGAGCAATCAAAACCTCTTTGATCTGAGCCCCCATAACGGTATTTTGAACCCAGATATTGAGATGCTTCCCTGACAAGATCAGATCTAAGGCTTGCTTCATTTGCCAGTTTATCCGTTCTGATTTTTTTACCAGAGCTACAACCAAAACCAATCAAGAAAGCCAGAAGAAACCATTTGCTCATGCAGCTACATTTTCCCGATGAAATATATAAAATTCATCTAATGAATAAAATATTGTCTGTCTGGTACCTGAATAAGAAAACAATAACTATCATTACACCGGAGTTGTGCAAGATGAAATCGTCAAAGAGCAGGAGGTTGCCATCCAGTTAACCCCTGTGGTAATGGGATATCTTGCAGCTTTACAACTGGATTTCAAATCGGTCAGCATCATCGAGAAAAGGCATATCTTTTCTAATAATTTCAAGTGAGACCCCGTCCAGCTGGATGGATTCAACTGCTTCATTATCCTGCAGATCAAGCATCGTGTTACCCAGAGGATCGATCACGACCGAATCCCCACTATAATAGTGCTGTTCACCGCCCCAGCCAATTCTATTCAGTCCAATCACATAAGTCTGATTCTCGATAGCCCGGGCAATAAGCAGTTGCGACCAGGCATTTACTCTTTTCTCCGGAAAATTGGCTATATAAATCAGAAGGTCTGCTTTTTTCCCCAGCCTGGACCAAACGGGAAATCGCAAATCATAGCAGATAAAGGGAAAACAATTCCAACCTTTTTTCTGTACCATTAGGCGCTCAGTTCCGGCAGTATATACCTTGTCTTCGCCAGCCATGGTAAAGAGATGTCTTTTATCATAAGTACCTCTTAAGCCTTCAGGCCCCATCCAGATCAGACGATTGAAATAGCGTCCCTCGTCTTCGATGATCAGACTACCAACCAAATCAGTTTCCAAGCGCCTGCTTGTGTCTTGCATCCAGGTTATGGAGGGTCCATCCATTGACTCTGCCATAGCTTTGGCGTTCATGGTAAAACCCGTGGTGAACATCTCCGGAAGTAAGGTGATTTCCGCCTCCGCATCTGATTGAGAAAGGAGATCTTCCAGTTTTAGAAGATTCTTTGAGGGCTGCTCCCATGCAATATCAAACTGGACCAGGTTTACGGTAAGCGGAGATTTTGCCATATACTACAGTGGTGAATAATCAATGGCTTAGAGGCTGGCTCATGACCGGCTTCAGACATTGTATTAAATTCGTAATAACGGAAATACTTGCCGACCTATTATTCAGCGGGAGTTTCGGTAGCTGCCTCTTCACCCTCAGCTGCTTCTCCTTCTGCAGCTTCGGCGGCTTCATCTGCTGCTTCTTCTGTGGCTGACTTAAGGGCTCGAGGTATATTGACGCTGGCCAAAGGAATTCCGGGATTGTTCAGTACCTCGATTTTGTCATTTAGCACGATATCCCTGACTCTAACAGATTGGCCCAGCTTTAGACCACTGATATCCAGAGTTACTTGATCCACCAAATCTTCGGGAGTTGCTTTTAATGAGACTCTATGTACTTTTTGAGTAAGTTTGCCACCAGATTTTACACCCGGTGCAACGCCCTCAAATCGCACTGGCACATCGACTTTGATCTTTCGACCATCTTGCAACAGCAGAAAATCAACATGTAAGATCTGCTCAGAAACGGGATGGAACTGAATTGATCTCATGATTGACCGGTAGGTTTTTCCGTCAATTTCAATGTCAGCCACCTTAAATTCTGGGGAATAAACCAAATCCTTCAATGCTTTTGGCGAAACAGAAAAATGGATATTCTCCTTACCACCATAGAGCTCGCAAGGAACCATTTCTGATCGGCGCAACGCTTTGGCTGCCTGTTTGCCAGTCGCTGTGCGCAACTCACCTGGTATACTGATTGACTGCATGACGTCTTTAGATTTAGTCTTTCTATTCCAAAAATTGGAGCGCAAAGATAAATAAATTCATTTATCTGCCAAGAAATAGTGCTGCAATTGACTTGTGCTCATGTGTATTACGAATAGCACGGGCAAAGAGCTTTGCACATGACAACACTTTTATTTTAGATGATTGGCGTCTTAAGGGTATCGTGTCTGTAACAATCAATTCGGAGATGGCCGAGCTTTCGATGTTTTCGTA
Organism: Saprospiraceae bacterium; assembly: GCA_013001805.1. Lineage (GTDB taxonomy): Bacteria > Bacteroidota > Bacteroidia > Chitinophagales > Saprospiraceae > JABDMH01. Next base: position 6,386 of record JABDLW010000128.1, read on the forward strand.
TGCCGCTCCTGACAGCACCGCGTGTGTACAGATAGCTCTAACGGTAGAAGCACCTTTGTCAATCAGTGCATTGGCAGCTTTGCAAAGGGTTCCGGCGGTATCGACCAGATCATCAACCAAGATTACATCGGCTCCCTGCACATCACCGATGACATTGATGCTTGCCACTTCATTTGCTTTGATGCGGTGCTTATCACAGATAACCAACTGCTTGCCAAAGTGTACCGCATACTGGCGGGCGCGTTTTACCCCACCCACGTCAGGACTGGCAAAAATCACTTTTTCGAGATTCTGATCTTCCAGGTGATCGGTATATATCGCAACGGATTGCAAATGATCTACCGGAATATCGAAGAAACCCTGAATCTGATCTGCGTGAAAATCCATCGTCATGATCCGGTTTGCACCGGCGGCCTCCAGAAGATTCGCAATGAGGCGGGCGGAAATGGGTACTCTTGGTTTATCCTTTCGATCTTGCCGTGCATAACCGAAATAGGGAATTACGGCAGTAATATATCCGGCGGAAGCACGCTTGGCCGCGTCAATCATTAGTAATAACTCTAGCAAGTTGGAGGCCGGAGCAAAAGTGGACTGAATAAAGAAGACATAAGAACCCCGACCCGATTCATTAATGACAGGCTGCATCTCACCGTCGCTAAAGAGTTGCATCTCCATTTGACCCAGATCGGCGCCATAGAAATCAGCAATGAGATCTGCCAGATACAGTGAATTGGTCCCCGAAAACAGCTTTACATCTTGCATGCCTTAACCCCGGTGTTGAGTTAGAAAATCAATGAGGCCGCTAAGCTACAAAAAACATTGATCTGCTTGGCAAGGTGAGGCCTCCTGCAAAAGCAACCCGGGAAATGAGGGTCGCACCGCATTGGCCGAGATTGCTGCTTGGTTTGTCGATAGAATAGGATATTGTCTGTGAGATGTCGTAACTTTAGCATATAGCTAAAAGGATATTGTAATGATTCTTACGGTGACGGATTGGTGGTATGGATTGGAGACAATTGACCAGGTCTTTTGGGGAATTGCTTTGGTCTTCTCCCTACTTTTTGTTATTCAATTTGTGTTGAGTCTCTTCGGAGCCGATATGGATGCTGATGCAGACATGGACGGAGGCAGTGGATCCTTCAATGTCGATCCATCGTTCACACTTCTCAGTGTGAGAAGTATCATCGCTTTTTTTACTTTTTTCGGTTGGATGGGCGTGCTGGCCCTGGCCAAAGGTTATCCCACCAACATCACTTTATTAATTGCGGTCGGTGCTGGATTTATTGCTATGTTGATGGTTGCTTACCTTATGTATTTTTTCTCGCGATTGGCAGAACGTGGCAATGCCGATCTCGGAGAGTTGATTTACAAGGATGCCACAGTTTATCTTACCATACCCGAGCGCCGTAGGGGCAAAGGGAAAATTCATGTGTCGCTGCAAAATTCCCTGCGGGAAATGGATGCAGTCACCGAGGGTGAGCGCCTGGATAATGGTAAGTCAGTGAAGATCATTGAAATAATTGAAGACAATGTATTGGTCGTCGAACCAATCGAAATATTTGATGCCAGTGCATCGTAACCTCTAAATCGACTAATTATGACACTTTATTTAATCGCCGGCCTGGTCGTACTTGTTCTATCTACGGCGCTGTTTTTGGTATCCAGGTACCGGCGCTGTCCTTCAGATAAAATTCTGGTAATTTATGGTAAGACCGGAAAAGGTAGCGCCAATTGTATCGCCGGAGGTGCCGCCTTCGTGTGGCCGGTCATTCAGGCTTACCAGTATCTGGATCTGTCTCCGATATCCATTGATGTGGATCTTAGGAATGCACTCAGCCGGCAAAACATCCGGGTCAATGTGCCATCCAGATTTACTGTCGCCATTTCCAATGATGAAGGAACGATGCTCAATGCAGCAGAACGGCTATTGGGAAAAAGCATGGAGGCCATTCGCGACATCGCCAAGGACATCATTTTCGGTCAGCTGCGCCTCGTAGTAGCTACTATGGATATTGAGGAAATAAATTCAGACCGGGATAAATTCTTGTCGAATGTTGCTTCAAATGTGGGCAGTGAGTTAAAGAAAATAGGTCTGACCCTGATCAATGTAAATATCACGGACATTGAAGACGAATCCGGTTATATCGAAGCACTGGGTAAGGAAGCTGCAGCGCACGCCATCAATGAAGCCAAGGTACGGGTAGCAGAGAAAAATCGCGAAGGTGCCATTGGTCAGGCTAAGGCCAACCGGGAAATGCGAATTGAAGTGGCAAAGGCGGATGCAGATGCAGAAGTTGGAGAAGCTGAGGCCAAAGCAAAATCAGTAGAAGGTGAAAACCGGGCACAAGTGCTTATTGCACAGTCGGAGTCATCAAAACGGGAGGCTGAAGCAGAAGCATTAAAGCGAGCAATGGCTGCGGAAAAGATTCAGGCGGCTAAAGCTCTGCAGGAGTCTTATGAAGCCGAAAAAGAAGCGGAAAAAGCCAGAGCATCACGTGAATTGGCTTCAAAAGAAGCTGACATCATTGTCAGTGCTGAAATTGAGCGAAGAAAGATAGAGATTGACGCTGAAGCTGAAGCTGAGAAGAACCGGCGTGAGGCTAAAGGACAGGCTGATGCGATTTTTGCTATGAAAGAAGCTGAGGCGCGAGGACTTTATGAAATACTGAATAAACAGGCAGAAGGCTTTGACAAAATTGTCAGGGCCGCAAATGGCAATACCAGAGATGCTGTTCTAATGTTAGTCGCCGACAAATTGGAAGAGCTGGTAAAAACTCAAGTCGATGCCATTAAAAATCTTAAAATTGATAAAGTTACCGTCTGGGAAGGAGGACAACAAAATGGCGAAGGAAATGCCACTTCAAAATTTGTCTCCGGCCTTTATAAATCAATTCCTCCATTAAAAGATCTCTTTAACATGGCGGGAATGGACTTACCCAATTATTTGGGATCAGAACAAGTGGAGCAGCTTGCGGAAACAACGGAGGTGCATTCACCGACTAATGGTGCTTCCAAAGAAGTGAATAAAAAAGAGGCATAAAGTGAGT
>JABDLW010000135.1 GCA_013001805.1 Saprospiraceae bacterium
GTATAGCCTTACACCCACCTCCCTGGCACGTCCAGGCAGCTGGATCGTTCCAGTCGGTGCTTGCACCCGTGGTCGTATAAACTTGTGCCTGTACGGATGAATTGGAAAGGAGACTGATCAAGACGATAAGAAGAGCCGTCGCTGACCGGAAGAGTTTAAAATATTGTTTAGTGCCAGGTATAGCGAAATCGCTACTACGGATGATAGAGCCCATTTGGTGTTTTTGAGTTGTGTTTAATTAGCCAGGTCAAAAAACACCCAATCTTTGTCAGATGTAATGACCCAGACTCTAGTAAGGTACGAAAAAACCAGTTGATTGACCTAACTACTTTGCCAATGGCATCATTTCCTTTACCAATGGTACCATCACGCCACCGAGCGTAATAAATAACCTTCATTCCTAATGAATTTTTCACGCTGGATTACTCCTTTATCATGAGTTTATAGTGGAATTTTTACATATACATTCCCATTTGGATCATAAGAAGGGCTTGGCATAAGGATCAATTAATCCCATCGTGATCGTCGTCCAGTCCTACTTCGCTTTCATATTATACTTTCTAGTCATTCTTTGTTGACGTTAGGCATGATTTGATTTGAGCATAAAAAGTAGCTCCATTTTCTACCGTAAATGGTGGATTCAAAACAATTTCTGTACCCGCTCTAAAAATGATCGCTTCCATGGCCTGAATGGTTGCATCACTCTCCAGCCTAACGGTACTACCTAAGACATCCGGGGAAAGTAATGATTGCAGTAGCTCATCATCTACTACTAAATTTGGCTGCGTCTGGAGACAATCAAATGCACGGCACAGATTCACATCAGCTCTGGATAAATCCAGGGTACTGGCAGCTGAGGTACCACAGGCATTTTCAGCAGTTACCGATATGGTTGCAGCAGTGAAGAAAATGTCAATTTCAACATGAGCGCCCATGCCGATGGGCTGTTCATTCAAATGCCATTGATAATTCATTCCAGCTGCTACCGGGTGTATAGAATATGGAATATCTCGTTGGCCAGTACAAAGATGAACCGGGCCGGTAATCACCGGAGGTGGTGCAGGTGGAGTGCACGCTTTAATGATCGACATCTCAGCAGCTGAGTTATTTGACAAATTGGTTTCTACTTCGGTGACGGAACTCAGTTGTGCGGTATTAGTTATCAGGGCACCGGGGATGGAAGATGTGGATACGGACAGACCAATCTTTAAAATGGCACTATCTCCGGCCGGCAGATAATCAATTGTCCACATTCCCATCGGACTATTTTGCGGAGAATAGCCGCCTGTCATAGGAGTAATTTCATCCACAGTGACACCCATCGGAAGTAAAATCGACTCAGTGATTTTCACATTGGTAGCATCGGAAGGGCCATGGTTTATGACACTAATCAAATACATCAGGTTTCCAGGTTCAGAGCCCGCAGTGACTGAATCCGTGCTCATGCGTTGATACAATCCGATATCTACCTCAGGAATCAATTGAGTCTCATCTGTCATTTCATTGTTTACAGGGTTTGGGTCAAGCAACGAACCTGTCACGGTTACCAGATTACTAACCACACCTCGTGCACTGGCATCAATGGTAGCATTTACCAAATAAGTGACGGAGCTATTTACGGGCATCGATAGGGTTTCGTCCAGGTCATCAGATCCATTTGGAGTATTGCCCGTGGCACCTCCCATTGCCATACTGGTAAATGTGGCAGTTAAATCATCCGGAAGCATATCAAGGAGACTTACAGTAGGGTCCGGGTTCGGGCCAGTATTGGTAACAGTAATGCTGTATTGCAACTCCGTCATACCCGGTACAGCGGTAACGACTCCATCCGTTTTGGTAACGGAAATGTCTGCTTGTGGTTCCGCTACTGTGAAAGTGCCCACTAACAATGAAGAAACAATATAGTTATCATTATTAATAACGGGAACGATGTTGTAATCCCCGGGGGATCCATCATAAGGAAGTTGTGTAGCCTGGTTGATCAGATCTATTCTTTCTAATACATTTTTTAATGAATCAAGATATTTCAGGCCATCGATTGATATTCTGAAATTTGGAATCTCTTCACCGAAGATGGCAGAAGTATCATGGGTTTCAATATTGATACCTGCCTGGGTAATCTCCGCAGTTCCCAGCCCATAGGTTACGATAAAATTCTTCGAATATAAATCGGACATAAATGCCGCCGGAGCCAAAATCTGATCACCTGAACCTACTCCGGAAATAAAATTTATGGGAAATAGGGGAATAATCGAATCATAGTCTGCCTCAGCTTCACTCTCCTCAAATATGGATAGGATCTCTGTATTGTCATTGTTTGACAGTGAAATAAAATTGCGGAATGCAGCATCATCATAATCTTGCACAATATCACCATTGGACAGGGAAATATTGGTGATCGATGAAATATTAGAAAGTGAAATAAAATTAGAAAGTGAAATATTGGATAATGAAATATTGGATAATGAAATGTTGGACAGCGATATAAAATTGGACAGGGAAATATTTGACAAAGAGATATTGACCAAGGAATTTAAAGAGGCATTTGAATTAGCCGCCTGGGCATTAGATAGAGAAATAAAATTGGATAAGGAAATATTCGATAGGGAAATATTGGTATACGTATTTCCAAACTCAGTTCCTCCATCCCATTGACTATTTAGATCGAAAAGTGATACATCAATGGGTACCGCTGCTGAATTCAGAGTATTTGACAATGAAATATTAGATAAGGAAATATTGGATAATGAAATATTTTTGAGTGTTTTAAAAGAGGTCACGAAGGATTTTCCGTCAAGTATATTTGACAGAGAAATATTTGTCCATGTTGTATTTGACAGTGAAATAAAATTGGACAAGGAAATATTCGATAAAGCGATATTAGAGAGCGATATATCGGTGAGAATAAGAAGATCGTTGGCTTGCGAGCTATGGTAGTCTTGCAGGATGCCATTTTCCAGGTCGGTCAGATTGGATGGTAATATGTTGGCGGGATTTTCGGGGGTTCCGAATTCCAGTCGATACTCAATTTCATCTCTAATGGCACTTCCATATTGCACAGTAAAATCCTCAGGTATGATCTTAAGTTCCATCGGGGCGATATAAATGTTACCCGGAACAGCATTAAATTGATAAACTTCATTTAATTCTGGCGGTAAGTTCTCCTCAGCAACTGTTAAGTATGGAGTGATGGCCGGAAAGGATTCTGCGTCGGTCAAGGCAGTGGCATTGGTACTAAAACTCACAAAGGGGGTGAGAAGGGCCATTTCTTGAGCACTAAGGGAAGGCTCCGTACGAAATGTGAAGCCAGGGAGTTCTTCACCAAATCGTTTGCTTGTGTCGTTGGCAATGATGTTTACCATCGTGAATACCGGATCAGAAAAATAGGCGGTATCTACTCCGCCATCGCCGGTTGCGGCGGCTTCATTAATCACCCATATAGGAGGATTGCCGCCCGAGAATGGTGGAATATAAACGGTGATACTGGAATCCGTGATCGTGATCGGAGTAAGTAATTGATCCCGAAAGTAAACTTCCGTCGTGCCCGATAAAAAGTACTCACCGCGAATGACCAGTTCACCTCCCTGATCCGGGGTCCCACCAAAACCTGAAATATCTAACTGGGTGATGGAAGGTGAGGGATTGGCAAAATCGAGAAGTGACTGATAAGCTGATAGAAAACCGGCACCCATTGCATTAGGCATTTCGCCGTAACTAATCGCCTTACTTTGCATCACTCCACGGACATCATAATTCAATAAAAACTTGGTTTTGGCGTCCAGTAGCAATGCTGCTGCGGCAGCTGCGTGAGGAGCGGAAGATGACGTTCCAAAGAAATTCGGTAAGTTATCCGAATCGCCAGCATAATCGCCACCACCTAAATCAAAAGAAATGTTTCCACCATTTACGGCGGTTAAATCGGGCTTATTGGGGGTAACAAGATCCCCCCTCGATGAAAAACCTTGTGTCTCTAAAACACCACCATAAGCGGGTGTATTATCAAATCGCACCGCCCCCACCGTGATGGCTGCTGGCGAACTTGCATGGCCAGTAATTGTGCCTTGCCCGTAATCCGAGGGATCGACCAGGGAAAATCCTTCGTTCTTTTCACCTGCTTTATAGACGATGTATTTTATACGAGGACTCGCGGTACCGGCAACTCGCTGTATGACAATGTTAGTTGTTGTGCTGTTTTGGACATAAAATGGCAATATCTCGACCGGATCATCACCGAGATTGTTACGGCTAAAATTGTAGATCGAGTTTCCGGAATTATTGGCCAGGAATATATCAAAATCATTTTGAGCACCACCAGGTCCATCTGTAGTTAAAGAGAAAAACTCATCCTCCCACTGCATCACAATGAGGTATGCACCAACTCCAAGATTCACTGGTTGCAGGGTATTTCCACCGCCAAAGTCGTGACGTCCACCCAGATCCTGATAGGTACTGGACCAGGCGCGGTCAGCAAAATTACCGGCTGATGTAAGGTACATTATCTCCCCGCTGCTGGTTACTTGTTCGATGGCGGCACCCACTACGCCTGATCCGAAAAATGGTTGTCCGGGAAGGGTGATGTCATCAACCATCACCTGACAATTGTTTTCGTTTGCCAGTTTGTCTATCGCTTCTGCCATATTTCCCGGTCCCTCAAAGCCAGTATGAAAGAATAGGTTTGATCCCGGTGCTACACTGTGTATAATCTGCATCATCGCTCGTCCCTCATCGATACCGCTTCCAATTTCTGGTGCAAGATCTTTTACAATCTGCACGTTGGAAGGAAGGTATCCATCTTGTATATCAACGACAGGACTACCCTGACCTCCATTATCATAGCTATCTGAAAGCACACCTATATTCACTCCCGAGCCATTTATATCATAACCCTCCCGCATAAAAAAAGACTCCTGGGCAAAGTCCCCCTGATTGGGCAATGAGCTACCTGTCACTGACACATTGCCTCCACCGGATGAGGAAGAGGAACCCTGCTCTTCCACATTACTGATCGGACCACCCTGGGAAGGGAAAGTCTGAGTAACTGAGTTAATATATTGGCCATGTGCCATGGTGGTATCGAGATCTAAGATGTCTGCAACAGGAAAAAACAATGTAATCACATTAGAGGGAATCTGTGAAATCCCGCCATCATAAATGATATTCGGGTCACCCACACCAATTCCATACTTCGAAAGCACCTGGTTGTAGGTTCCAACACGATCTTTAAAACTGATGTCAATAAGCACTGATCCTACACTATTAGGAATGAAGAGATCCGCTTCTAGTTCCTCATTTACTCCGTCACCCGCTAATGCAATTAGCGCAGGACTCACGAGCTCTCCCTGTCCTTCCGTATGACCAGGCAAAATATCCGTATTGGTGGTGTCACAAAGCACCTCCAAACAGGCACATTCATCCGTCACCATTGGGCAATCCTCAGCGCCCGGTAAAGACCCTACGATATTTCCCGAAACACAATAGCTGACATCTGAATCCCAGATCGCATTATTGTTTTCGATGTTGCCATTATTAACTTTGACATTCCCGGCAGGACCGAAGATGACCGCATAATTATTTAGAAAACTCCCATTTTCTACCTCTATGCAGGCGTAGTCCATATAGATGAGCTCATCGTTGTCCAAATTCCCCTCCGTCTTAATAAAAGCGTTTTTCATTGATAAGTAGCCCTTGTTGCGCAGATATCCACTGTTGATTAACAGGGAGCCATGATCGATAATAACTTTGGCCTGAAATTTATCATCAATCTTTAAATCTCCACTTAGCATCTCGAGGGTAGCACTATCCTGGATATATATATGGCCCTGATCAATCTCGATGTCTGACCCAGAATATTGAATGTCATGTTCAATGTATATTCTTTCACCATCTTCCAACTCACTGGGTGGGGTGTTTTCACATCCATAGCCATCGCACGTCCACGCCAAAGGATCGCTCCAATCCTGGCTATTGCCTGTGGTTCGATAGGTGCGTGAATGGAGGAAATTATTTTGTGCTATCGAGTCTATATACGGTTGCAGACTCTCTTTTTTCAAATGTATTTGTCCCTGAAGCAACGTGACGCCAGTGGAAAAAATCATGAAGAAAAGTAGTGCTCGTAAGAGCATGCTTGCCGGGGGAGATTCACAGGCTGTTTGAGAAGAACCAGGTGCGCCTGGCCAGCTGACTGGGAAATTTGACTTAATAAACGGGGGAGCATTCATGGAAAATCGGGGACTTTAATTCAATTTTTTGATGGGATGGGTTTCGTTATAACTTATTCTTTTTGAATTCGGCACTACTCACTAAATTTACCGACATATAATAGTGTGTAATATCGAGCTGTCTGTTTGGTCGAGTGATGGGGACTGGCAGTATTTTACATAATATATATAGGACCATGTCCAATAGAGGAGTGCAAACCGAAGAGGAAATCGTTACCGAATCTAAAAGCTGAAGTGGCAGGTGAATAACTCGTTTTGAATCAAACGGGTACGGTAAATGTGCCGCTATACACCGTAAGTGTGAATCGGGTGTCAACATTGATTTGAGTTGTGTTCATAGGGATGAAAGGGAGACAGAAAACCGTCTCCACCTTATCCCGGATTTCTATTTATACTCTTGAAAAGATACATAAAGTATCTGATTTACGCTATGATTCCTTCCCTGTTGAACTAAATAGGATTTCAGATTGAGAATCTATTTTGTCGCAATAAAACTCAACCTCCTAAGCCATTAGACAAAAATTCTACGGACAAACCCACTTAATATAACGAATCTCTAACATGTGCAATAGTCAGGAAATTAGATAAATAAATGAAATCTAATGGGAAGATCATTTGTATAGAGATAGAGAAGGACCATCTGCCGGAAAACATACATGCAAGGTGATTGTAACAACAGAAAAAATCTAATTTTATCTCAGAAAAGAGATGCAGATTTTACTATTGTTAAGGTATAGAAACTAGCGAAACCCGACATTGGTCATTGGTTACATCCCTCCTGTAAAATGCTGACTTCGGTTCCTGCATGAATCTGAACGTGGCTAGAAAAGAATACATTGGGAGCGTTTAAAACAATACCATCTGTAAATAGACTCACTCCTTCTTCTAGTTGAATTGCTCTTTGTGATTCATATACTCCCTCTATTGGGATATATGCCGTTGTCAGGAAAATAGAGTCGGGACAATTTACAAATGGATTCTCATAGGCGCCTAAATCAATGGTCTTATTGAAACGGTTGTAGCCATCGAGGTCTAGCATCATTAATCCCAGTCCGGCCGTATCAATTACGCCCATATCAATAGCAGGAGAAATTTGTTTCAGTCGAAGGTTTCCCGATCCGTTGGCATCACAGAAATGCGGATCCAGATCAATTATATTTACCCCTGTGACCATATCGTTGAAAGTAATCGAGCCATTACCCGGAGAGCCATCATCTAACAGGCAATTTTGCAAACTTGCACTTCCAAAGGTGTTGTAAATCTCATCTCCATTATCCCAAAGAATGGAATTAATCATGCTAGCAACAGCATACCAATTACGGACTGCACCCCCATTATGAACTCCGGTGTTTCGATGAAAAGTAGAATTAATCGCATCAATTTGGCTCACACCATTATAGCCATAATTGAAGAGAGCCCCTCCTTTATGATGTGCAAAATTGAGAGCAAAGATGCAATTGATTATTTTCGTATAAAATGTGCCATCCATAGAGGAATTGTACATCGCTCCCCCGATCTGAGTAGTATTATTAATAAATCTACAATTTGAAACCTGCAAACTGCAAATCCCATGATTAGCATAATTATACAACGCCCCACCAGCGTATGAGGCTTCATTATCTTTAAACGTGCAATTAAAATACTCGATTTCGCATACTCCTCCATAAGCGTTATTAAAAATGGCAGCTCCCGCATAAGAGTAATTATCAAAAAACCGGCAATGCATCAAATGGGGAGAACAAATACCTCCCATGGCATAATTATACATAGTGCCACCGTATTTAGCATAATTTTCTGCAAATACACAAAACCTAAGAGTTGGGCTGCACTCATTCCCATTTCCCGCCCCTGTGGCAAAGATTGCACTACCAGTGGCGTGTGGCCAATTTGTACCACTGGCCACACCATTCTCTATGTGTAATCCATCTAAAATACAGCCTGTATTTATGTTCACATCTGTCGTCGATCCATCAACAATCATCACATGATACACATTGTCGCTGGTGTCATTAAGTGCACCTATATCTCCACTTAAGACAGTGTGATTCTGTTCAAGATCCCGATCTTGAATTTGTACATCTCCAACCTGAAATCCACCATATAGAGAAATGTTCTTTTTTATGTAAAATGTCCTTTCACGCATATCTGAACCACCGGATTGATCGGCATCAAATTCATAGGTTGGATAATAAGTGCCCGCAGCAATCCATATCTGGTCACCTTCGTTGCACGAATCAATTGCTTGCTGTAAATTTCCCAGGGCATCAGCCCAGCTGTGTCCGGTTCCATTGCCACCGGACTTGACGAAATAGGTACTCTGTGCTGAAATAAAAAAGGGAATAAAAATCCACCACAAAGATAAAACCATCCCATTGTGTAAAAACATGATTCTGGTGCGTCGTTTCCGTATCATGGATGCAACATTATTATTTCAAAGGAGCTACTAACACTACTTCATAAAAATCAGGTTGCTGATTAATCGATAGCTGACCATTAATTAATTTAGCCCGGTGGTGCATATTATCTGATCCCTGACCGGATAATGAACCTTTCTTGATTTTTTTCCCATTGTCTTTTATCGACAAATGCAACTCTTTATTTTCAGTTCTCATTTCAATGCTCACCTGGTCGCCATTGGAGTGCTTGGTGATGTTGGTGAGCGCCTCTTTGAAAATCAAATAGATTTCTTTCTTAGCCCTCGGATTCATGGATATGGCTTTTCCTTCCGATTCAGATAGTTTAAGATCATATTTAAAACCCGCTGATGCCAAAAGTTGGTGACAGGTATCGGTCATTTTATCTTTTAAATCAATCACTTTGTCTCTTCTTGAGTCTATCGACCACACCAGATCACGCATGGTGGTCACTGCTCTCCGTGTATTCTCTCCTATTTCTCTTATGAATCCCGGCTTTTCATCTTCGGGGACCACCGCAAGCATGTCAGTTTGCATGGTAATACCGGAAAGAAGGCTTCCCACCTCGTCGTGCAAATCGCTCGAAATGCCCATGCGTATATTTTGAATTCGTAGAAGTTCTTTTTGCTTGATGCGGTAATAAACGACCAAACCCATTAATAGCAACAAAACTAGTCCAGTTAGTAACAAAGCCCGGAAAAGTCTGTCTTTCGCTACTTTGGCACTTAAAAGTTCCCTTTCTTGCTGGAGACTGTTTATTTCATTCTCCTTTTCCCGGGTTTCGTATTGGGTTTGATATAGTAACAATGCATTCGTCTTATTCGCAGATTGTATGGAATCCTTTTTGGCTACATATATATCATTATATGCCAGCGCCTCGTCATAGCGATTCCATGCCCGGTATAGTTCCGACATAAAGCGACTATGCATCATAATCTCTGCACCATCATTTGACTGCAGGGCATTATTAAACAACGCAAGTCCATCTTTTTCTGCCTGAACAAATTGCCTCTGGGACACCCGGTAGAGAAACCGCGATTGCAGGTAGAGGAATTCGTAGGATGCGCTTCGGTTTAATTTATCGAATTTATTCTCTAAAAGATTGAAATAAAATGCAATTGAGTCCGGCTGAGAACTGAAATATAAACATTCAATGATTCCATTATAAATATAAATATCAAAAAAATCAAAGCGTGAAGAAAAAGGAGCAAGAGCCAATGCTTCGCGATAGGTTTGCAATGCTTCTCGCCAACGATCCTGTAAAATGAGATTCCGGCTGGCATTGATGAGTCCTATGGCGCGGCTATCATTGGAGGGAGGTCTGGAGTAGTATAACATACGTTCTCGCTCGTAGGCTGCAGCCTCATCGTACAGACCAATCTGACTGAACAATATGCTTAGATCTTGAAGCGCACCACGCACGGCATTGCTGTCATTATTATGCAGTGCCAATTCCTTGACTTTCCCAATGACAATACTGCTTTCCGCATATCTTCCGGTGGTAAAAGTAGCACGGCCTAGAGCGGTCAGCGCATTGTGATAATTCACATAGCTGGAGTCTTTTACCTGGTCATACAGCTCCACAGCTTTGTGCAGGTTTTCATAAGCCACTTCATTGTCCCTCAGTTTTTCATGGACATAGGCATAAATAAAATATATGTCGGCTTTTTGTAATGGATCTTCCAACTCGTTGACCTGTTCATAGTATGGCAAGATTTCTTCTTTAGCCTTTTCCGGCTCAAAAGTATTGGCGAGATAATGAGCGGTCAAGACGGCTTGCTTGATTTCATCCGATCGGCTACTATTTTGCAGTGCCATTTGTTTCCGGTAATGAAAAAGTTCCATCGCTCCGGGAATACGCTGATCAGCAATGTCCCGTAATACAGAATCAAGGTATGATGCCTGATCTGGTTGAGTTGACAAGTCCTTTGCAATTAATAAGATGCTATCGACATTTACCTGACTCTTTAGGGATGTCTTGTAAAAACAAAGGCCTAAAGCCATATAAAGGCAAAGCGCTTTATTTACGAGTAATCTCATACAACAGGAGTCAAAATTATTAGTAAGGAGTATTTTCCGGCATATCAATAATAATCAAAATTATTCCGAAAGAAGAGAATAAGAACTTGATTCCGTTTAGGTAGAGCTACTATTCTTATTTCTAAGTGCCAGGCTTATGGCTTCACCCTTGCTATTTACCTGAAGTTTTCGATAAATGGCTTTAATGTGATCGCAGGTCGTATGGGTTGATATACTGAATTTATTGGCGATCATTTTGTAGCTCAGACCATCAACGAGTGCATTGAGAATCTCATTTTGTCTTGGGGTTAGCTCTTCAAATTTTGATTCTTGTTTAACCGTTTGAAAAGATTCCATCACTTTGCGAGCTATGCCCGGACTCATGAAAGACCCACCTGACATGATGGTCTCCATAGCCCTTTTAATATCCCATATAGGCGTGTCCTTGACAATGTATCCCGTAGCACCGGCTTTGAGTGCTTCAAATATAAATTCGTTTTGGTCGAAAGTTGTGAGCATGACAATATTGACATCAGGATATTTTTCCAGAATCCCGGGAATGCCTTGTATTCCTGACATACCCAGAAGATTAATATCCAGCAGGATTATGT
>JABDLW010000859.1 GCA_013001805.1 Saprospiraceae bacterium
GTCCGCTAGATCCGACCACGGGAACCATTCAACGGGATACTTGTGCTCGCTGGGACAAGCATTTTACTGTCCTGGGTGATAATATCCGAACCTTTCTTCGTGACTATAATCAAGCTGCAGAATCTGGGATACAGCTTACAAAAAAAGATGTGCCAATGGATGTACTGGGGTGGCCTGCTACTGGCAATCCATATTTCCGGGATATTCATGGTTTCGACCTCCCTAATACCTTTCAAGGTTTAGCAGGATTTTTCGACAGCGATGGCGATCTGGCTTATGATCCGCTCAAAGGTGACTATCCGATTATTGAAATCCGGGGGTGTCCAATTCCACAATATCCTGATGAGATGATATTCTGGATATATAATGACGCCGGTGGTATTCATTCGCAAACGCAGGGCAATCCAATGCAGATGGAGATTCAGGTGCAGGCATTTGCCTATGCCACCAATGACGAGATCAATGACATGACTTTCCAGAGATATAAGCTGATCAATCGAGCTACACAAACTATTGACAGCACCTTTTTCGCCATGTGGGTTGACCCAGATTTAGGATGTAGTCAGGATGATTACATCGGTTGTGATACGGCAAGAAGCCTCGCCTACGTATACAATGAAGATCAGGTGGACGGCATCACTGGTTGCGATTGTGAAGGCACTCCAACCTATTGTGAAGAAATTCCCATCCTGGGGGTTGATTATTTTCGTGGCCCCCTGGATGAAAACGGAGTGGAGATCGGCATGTCTTCTTTTACCTATTTCAACAATGCCGGTGTAGGTCAATGGCCTAATGCCCAAACTGATCCGGAAATCGCCCAGGAATACTACAATTATATGTCAGGGTCCTGGAAGGATGGCACACCTTTCAGCTATGGGGGTAGTGCATTTAATGTGGGAGGGGCCCCTATCGACTATGCATTTACCGAGCCACCCTCAGATGGCTCCGGATGGTCTATGTGTACCGCCAATCTCCCATTTGGAGATCGCCGGACTATCCAGGCTTCGGGCCCATTTAGTTTATTACCAGGACGAACGAACGAACTAATTATCGGAGTGGTTTGGATACCTGATCTCACAGATTATCCCTGCCCTAGCATCGAACCCTTACTTTTTGCTGATGAAACGGCACAAGCACTGTTTGACAACTGCTTTGACATTACGGATGGACCGGATGCACCCGATCTGGACTTTATTGAGCTTGATAAAGAGCTGATCGGCATCCTTACCAACGATCGTGAATCCAACAATTTTGAGGAAAAGTATGAAGAGTTGGATTTACGTGCTCCAACCGATCTTCCGGACAATGAAAAGATGTATAAGTTTGAAGGATACAAGGTCTTTCAGCTCAATGGTCCCGAAGTCACCACCGCCGAACTGAATAATCCTGATAAGGCACGGTTGGTATTTCAAACCGATATAAAAAACGGAGTTTCGCAAATTGTCAATTGGGTTCCGATGGCACATCCTACCGATCCTGGAGAATTGATCTATGAGCCACAGATAAAAGTAATGGGAGCTGATGCTGACGTACAGCATACATTCAAAATTACCGAAGACCAGTTTGGTCAAACGAACCGTGCTTTAATAAACCATAAGAAGTATTACTATACAACCGTTGCCTATGCCTACAATAATTTCGATCCATTTGACAACAAGCAGAACATCGGTCAAAGATCGCCCTATTTGGAAGGACGCAGAAACATAAAAACTTATATCCCTACTCCGAGGCCAATTACCGCGAAAGCATTGAATACAGAATATGGAGAAGGGCCTGCGATTACCAGATTGGACGGTATAGGGGCGGGCAATAAATTTCTCGATATCACGGAAGAAACAAGAGATGCCATTGTCTCCGGAAGTTTTAGCGGCGCGATGGATTATCAGGACGGTCAGGGTCCGATAGAGGTAAAGATCTATAACCCAATTGATTTGCAGGAAGGCGAGTTCCTATTGTCCTTTAAAAACCAGACGAACTCCGTTGAAGCACTAGATATTGACGCCTATTGGACATTGGAGAACCTGACTAATCCAGGCACGCCCATCATCTCCGAAACTACGATTGAACGGTTAAGTGAGCAAGTATTTGGCGAGTATGGGTTTTCAATTTCTATTGGCCAGACGGAAGAGGCGGGAGAATTTCTTGCTCCCAGCAATGGGGTGATCGGCGCTGAGTTTGAATACTCCGATCCCAATAATCCCTGGTTAGGTTTTTTGGCCGATCAGGATGGGATTTTTGATTTTGCTCAGACCAAGGTTGAAGAACCAAGTTTTCGCGATGATCCCAGACAACTTTTCACTACTTCCTACAACGGGATTATACCTTTCTACTTAACCAGGTTTTCCTTCAATCCAACTACCCTTTACATTTCTCCGGCGTGGATTGATAATACCGCCGGTATGCAAATCGTAAAAGCGCGTACGGGCATGGATGATCTAAATAATGTAGATATTGTCTTTACCTCAGACAAAAGCAAGTGGAGTCGATGTGTGGTGGTAGAGACGGCATCTCCGTATTTCTATAGTCCCGGGAGCGTTGGGGGTGCGGAATTGGCTACCGTTGGAAGAAGTCAAAATTTCGATCTGAGGGATAGTCCATCGGTGGGTAAAGAAGATGTTGATGGTGATGGATTACCTGATCCGGATGGAGATGGAATTGGAATGGGGTGGTTTCCTGGATATGCAATTGATGTAGAGTCCGGAGAACGTCTAAATGTATTTTTTGGTGAAAACTCGGTATACAACCGGACTTTTATTGACGCTAACTTTCCTGGCAGGGTGGCTATTGGGGCTGATATGATGTGGAACCCAATGGATAGCACGGCATTTACAGCACCATTTCCAACCTTGGCGTCTTTACATTTACAGGGGCACCATTTCGTTTATGTGACGCGACAAACCTATGATGGCTGTGCTGAGTTCCGTACACGTTTGGATCCTGCGGCCCTATTCACCAGAAAATATAGTGTACTATCACAGATCACCTGGGCGGGTATACCCCTGACCAACGGGGAGATGAAAAGCTATGCTGAAGGGCTCATTCCAAATGATATGACAGTAAAATTGAGGGTTAGTAATCCCTACCAGGTGGCCATAGGCACCGGGGCCAATAATGGCCTTCCTCAGTATCGCTTTAAGATCGAAGGAAAAGCAGCGGATGATTTGATCGAGGCCAGAGCCGAAAGCGTCCTGGATGCCGTCAACATAGTTCCTAACCCCTATTTGGCCTATTCAAGTTATGAAACGTCACAATTTACCAACACGGTCAAGATAACGAATTTACCTCCAAGAGCAGTAGTTACTATTTATTCACTCGATGGTAAATTTATCCGGCAATATAAACGCGATGAGCAAGGTATTGCGCAGACAGATCGGAGTAATCCGGGCATCCTCAGGACTCAGGTTACGCCAGATCTGGAATGGAATATGAAAAACGATAAGGGCATCCCCATCGCAAGTGGGGTTTATCTGGTCCACATTAATGGATACGAACTGGGCGAACGGACAATTAAGTGGTTTGGTGTAAATAGAAAATTTGATCCGGCTGGATTATAAAGTAACATGAACATTAGGAAATCGATTTTACTGCTATTATCTCTGACCCTGGTTTTGGGATTATGGGCGGGTAACCCCGATAGGCAGGGGGAAGCCGGAGCTTACGAGTTGTTGCTGAATCCCTGGGCAAGGAGTGCAGGGCTACATACGATTACGACATCGATGATCAAGGGTGTGGAATCCATGCGGCTGAATGTTGCGGGCCTGGTACACATAACCAAGACTGAAGTATTAATAGGCCATACCCGATATTTAGTCGGCACCGGAGTGAACTTAAATGCCGTTGGTGTGGGTCAGCGTGTGGGCAAAAATGGGGTTCTTGGTCTGAGCCTGGTGGCCATGGATTTTGGAGACATCAATGTAACCACTACCGATCAACCGGAAGGTACAGGTGCTACTTTTTCACCAAATTTCTTTCACCTGGGAGTGTCATACGCACATCAATTTGATAATAAAGTCTCCGTTGGTTTTACCGTGCGGACTATATCGGAGTCAACGGCAGATTTATCTGCTCAGGGTGTGGCTCTGGATGCAGGAGTGCAGTACGTGACTGGTGAAAGGGATAATTTCAAATTCGGCATCTCTCTCCGTAACGTGGGTACACCCATGCGATTCGGAGGTGAGGGTTTGTCGTTTAGAGCTACCAATCCCGACGGATCAATCAATTATGATTTATCATATGATCAGAGGGCAGCAACATTTGAATTACCTTCAGTACTCAATATTGGTGCATCCTATGATCTGCTTATAGATAGCCGAAATCGCATTTCGGTGATTGGTAATTTCACTTCCAATTCTTTTTCGAGAGATGCCATAGGAGGTGGGCTGGAATATGGTTTTAATGAAGTTTTGTTCTTAAGAGCTGCCTATCGATATGATTTGGGATCGGGAACTGATGTGGTCACAAACAATGTGTATTCAGGTCTGGCTGCCGGAATATCAATTGACGTGCCCTTTTCAGAAAAGTCCGGAACCCGGCTGGCGGTGGATTACGCTTACAGAGCTACCAGCGTTTGGGACGGCAGTCATAATTTGACATTAAGGTTTACTTTATAGGTAAGAATTACCTTACCTTTGTAGCCATAATCCTCGCTTTGCTCAGGAGTAGGATCGGAAAGGTTTATCTTCGTAAAACACACGAGATTTATAAAGGCCGCTAGAACAATGATTCTTATTAATGAAAAGTCTGTTAGGTTAAGACTTTTTTAGGACGCCGCCTAAAAACCCATTACTACACAATAAATAATAGAGACTGGTGGTCTAATATCACTTAGGTTTTAAATTAGAGAGTTAAAAGAACCAGATAAAATGTCAAACTATACATATCTATCACAAGAAGGCTATGATCGCCTCAAAAAAGAACTGGAAAAGTTAAAAACGGATGGCAGAGATGAGGTTGCCAAGGCAATAGCTGAAGCCCGGGAAAAAGGCGATTTGTCAGAAAATGCTGAGTATGACGCAGCAAAAGACGCACAAGGATTGCTTGAAATGCGAATAAATGAGCTTGAGAAGATGTTTGCAAACGCCCGGGTTATAGACCGGTCCCAAATTGATACATCAAAAGTGACTGTGTTATCAACCGTAACCATTAAAAATCAGAAAAATGGAGCTGAAGTCGCATATCAATTAGTAGCGCAGGCTGAGGCAGACCTAAAGGCTAAAAAAATATCGGTAAATTCTCCTATTGGTGAAGGCCTCCTCGGTAAAAGAGTCGGAGATTTAGCCGTGGTTCAGACTCCTAATGGAGCAATGGAATTCAAAATACTTAAAATCGAATTCTAATATGGCATCGATTTTTACCCGAATTGTTCAGGGAGAAATTCCTTGTCACAAGGTGGCCGAGACGGAAAAGTTTCTGGCATTTCTGGACATCAATCCATTGTCAAAGGGGCATACATTGGTAATTCCTAAAGAAGAGGTCGACTACATTTTCGATCTCAAGGACGATCTCCTCGCGGAATTAATTGTTTTTAGCAAACTTGTTGCTCATGCTATCGAGAAAACTATTCCATGCGCACGTATCGGTGTCACAGTTATAGGTCTGGAGGTTCCTCACGCACATGTGCATCTTATTCCTATTAATAACATCTCTGATATGAATTTTGCCCGTCCGAAATTGCAATTGACCCAGGAGGAATATGCAGTGTTGGCACAAAGCATTAGTCAAAATTTCCCGAATTAAATGGGTCTTCTAGCCGGTGTCTAGTTTACGTTCTACCCTTTGGCATTTTCTTATCTTTAATTCAGATAACGATAAAATCGTTCTTGATGTCGATTTATGATATAATGGTAGAGGGAAAGAGGACAGGTGAAAAAAAGTTTGCCATGTTGATCGATCCTGATAATGTCCAGGTCCGGGCTATCGATTTGATTGTAGACCGCGCGAAGACAGCGGAGGTGGATTATTTTTTTGTTGGTGGAAGTCTCATTGTCAATAATGGTCTGGATGCTTGTTTGCAGGAAATTAAACGTCAATGTGATATTCCATTGATCCTTTTTCCAGGTGATTCCTATCAACTGAGTTACCGGGCTGATGCCATATTATTTCTTTCGCTCATTTCAGGTCGTAATGCGGAATTATTGATCGGTAAGCATGTCATTACTGCCCCCTACTTAAAGCTAAGTCCACTTGAGGTGATTTCTTGTGGTTTTATGTTAGTCGATGGTGGTGTACCCACGACAGTCTCTTACATGAGCAATACACAACCCATTCCCTCCGACAAGGATGACATCGCGGTCTGTACAGCACTGGCAGGTGAAATGCTGGGCATGAAATTGATCTATCTTGATGCCGGAAGTGGAGCAGTCATACCCGTACCGGAGTTAATGATTGAAGCGGTGAGTGCTGCGGTACAAATACCCGTCATTGTGGGAGGGGGGATTGATTCTCCGGAAAAGGCCCTGCGCAATGTCAAGGCTGGAGCCGACATTATCGTGGTTGGAAACGCCATTGAAAAAGACCCAAAACTCATTGAAGAAATTGCACATGCAGTTCATTCGGCCACTCCTGTTTAGAGCTACTTTTTGGCTATGCATGTCCCTATTGACTCAGCAGACCTGGTGCCAGACCTTCGGTGGACTACCACCAAGTATTGAATGGATGCAAATCAATACCGATACCGTAAGAATTATCTTTCCATCGCAACTTGAACCACAGGCACAACGCCTGGCAAATGCAATTCACTATCTTCATCAACACGCACAAGAGGATATCGGAGATAAGACCTATAAAATTGACATCGTGGTTAATAATCAATCTACGATTGCCAACGGTTCTGTGTCAATTGCTCCGTGGAGATCTCATTTTCTGACAACACCGTTACAAGATAATTTTGCTTTGACATCAATGCCGTGGTTGGATTTATTGGCTATACATGAGTACCGTCATGTGACACAACTTTCCACGGCTCGCCGGGGTATCGTTAAACTGTTGTCTTATCTTTTTGGTCAGGAAAGTTGGGCGGGTGGAGCCAATCTCAGCATTCCCAACTGGTTTACTGAAGGTGATGCCGTCTGGGCAGAGACCGAATTTTCAAACCAAGGCCGCGGTCGTGTCGCTCATTTTTTACAAGGATATCGTGCTTTTGATAATGAAGGGAAACGTTATTCATATGCGAAAGCGAGAAATGGTTCGATCAAAGATTATGTTCCGGATCACTACCGTTTGGGATATCTTCTTCTGCGACATGGACACGAGCAGTATGGAGAGACTTTTTGGAAGAGAGTTTTGATGGAATCTTCCGCTTACAAAGGGATTCTTTATCCTTTTTCCAATGCCATTAAACGGAAAACTGGTTTAAACACGAGAGAACTTTATCACCAGATGCTCGATGAGGTGGACTTATCATTAAACCTACTGCCGGAATCTCGCGGGACTGATGAAATTTTACCTACAGCAAATCCAACTATTTTTACCGACTATCTCCATCCATATTTTTATGCCATTGATTCATCCTTAATATATTTTAAGAGGACATATGAGAAGATTGGTGCCTTTTATGCTTTCAATCTAGCCAGCGGTCGCGAGGAGCGCTTACTCACTCGAGGAATTGGGATTGAACCCTATTTTGGTCATGCCAATGGTTTGCTTGCATGGACGGAATTGACGACCGACTCTCGTTGGCACGAAAGGGATTACACCGACATAATTACGTATGATATTAGAAAGAATGTTAGAAAACGCATCACCAGAAAAATGCGCTACTTTTCTCCCCAGCCAGATTCAGCGGGTGTCAGGATTATTTGTACCAATGTTAATGAAATTGGGGAGAGTAGCTTACACTTACTAAATGCTCAGACAGGTGAAATTCTCAAGATATTCCAGCATCCTGGGTGGTTTTATACTTTTCCTAAATGGAGCCATGACAGCCAAGCCGTCATTGCTGCTGTCAGAGATCAGAATGGCCATATGGGTTTGGTAAGTATTGATATAGAGACGGGGGCTGAGCGCGAGCTTTTTCCGATGCGAAATAAAATTCTTGGGATCCCTGCGGTCAATGCGAAGGAAGTCTTCTACAGTGCATCGACCGAAACACTGGAAAACATATTCGCTACCGACCTGATCACGGGATCAACCAGGCAGATTACGGAAGAGGCAAATGGTGCCTTTCAGGCCGCACTGAGCCCGGACGGGCTGTATTACACCACATTTACGTCCAATGGCCATGTCATTAGGAAGACAGCTGAAATTGGGCGAACAAACTCAGGCCAAGTACAAGGTGATTATGAATTTAACGTCGAACGAAATATGCTGGATAGCTTTCCTAAGCTAAACTATTCAGTGAAGGACTATAAACAATGGCGTCATAGCTTTAATGTGCACACCTGGGGCCTCAATATAGATGACCCGGAAATCTCCGCCAGGATATTGTCTAATAATGTACTCAATAATGTAGAGTTATCAGCCGGAGTCACTTATGATTATGATCGGCAGATTTACCGGCCGTTTGCGGAGCTTCAAATCGCTACATTTTACCCAACTATTGCTTTGCAAGCCAGTACAATCAAGCGATCTGCAATAATTGAGGATCGACCCCAGAATTGGCGGGAAGTGAATCTGTTTGCTGGTGCTCTGGTCGATTTCAATCTGATGTCCAGAAGTTTTCAACGCACGTTGACGCCTTTGCTTGGATATAATCGAACCGGATTGACCGGAGATATCGATACATCTATAAA
>JABDLW010000172.1 GCA_013001805.1 Saprospiraceae bacterium
CCTATGACTCAACTATAGAGGCAATAATCCGTGAAAAACAAATAAAGAAATGGACCAGAGCTAAGAAAAGGCCTTGAGGTATGGCAATTATAACCAACTAAAATATTTATCTTCTTCAACTACCCTCCGACAGTGTCACGGCGAGCATGTCGAAACCACGGCGAGCATGTCGAAACCACGGTGAGCACGTCGAAACCACGGTGAGCCTGTCGAACCGTCAGGCTAACCCTACACCTCCTTTATTCAGCAGTTCCAGCCTTCATCACAAAACTGATTTGTCACCCTGAGCTTGCCGAAGGGTAATCCTTTTAGCACTATCTTCTTCAACTAGCCTTCGACAAGCTCAGGCTGACTTTTCGGCAGGCTCAGGGTGACTTTTCGATTTTTTCAAGCTGCCTATTGGATATAATCTCTATTTTTAAGTCGACCAAAAATTTAATCTTGGCCATTGTAAAAAAGTTCATATTTGTTTACATAATTCATTGTTCGGATGATAGTTACCATGTGGGTGTAACAAATGCACTCAAATCCAGATATCAAGAACATGAAGAGGGCATTAATTCAAGAGCCTACACCTATAGTAGGCGTCCATTCAAAGCATTATACTGGGAAATCTATGAATCCCCAATGGAAGGAATTTTGAGAGAAAAACAAATAAAGAAATGGACCAGAGCTAAGAAAAGGGCCTTGAGGTATGGCAATTATGACCAACTAAAATATTTATCTTCTTCAATCAAGACTTAGACCGTGTCACGGTGAGCCTGTCGAACCCACGGTGAGCCTGTCGAACCGTCAGGCTAATCGCACACCCTTTTTTTTTTTCACTGTTCCAGCCTTCATCACAAAACTCATTTGTCACCCTGAGTTGATACATTTTTTGCAAAAATGAGAAAAGTCGTAATGACAGAGAGGGCGGCAATCAACCTTAACTTCAATAACAGAAAACGATAGTCACCCTGAGCCTGTCGAAAGGTAGTTTCCGTTAGTTCAAACTTTTTCTTCTCAAGAACTAGGGTTCGACAGGCTCACCCTGACTTTTCGTTTTTGATTTGTACCTAGCAAAACAATTAAATATGATGATCCTTTATAATACGAATAATGACTTGAAAAAGAGCTCGTTATGAGCGTTTGTCATAGGTAGCTTGCCGAAGGGTATCCTTTTAGCACTATCTTCTACAACTACCCATTAGGGTCTTGCTCTCCCCCCTTACACCTTCTCTTCCCAGAATGGAATCTCTTCAAAAATACCTCCACTATGTTCAAAAAATCCTGCTCCGGTATCGTACAGTCCATTTTTACTCATTACCCATTCCCTGCTTCCCATGGGATGATATTGATCAATTAACCCCGGCCAATCTTTATAATTTTGCCAACCATTGGTTTCTTGCATGCCCATATTCCAACCGGGAAATGCTGGTAGGCGTGCCGCCACGATCTTGTTCCACTCCACTAATATTGGATTAACAGTTAAGTCAGCGCAGAAGCAGGGAACATTGTGTTCATGTGCCGCCTGGGCAATTTTGATGGTCATGCTCATGGTCTTGGCAATTGATTTTACTGCAATGGCGGTGTAGCCTTGCTCGATACGGGCGAGTGTCTCTTCCACGGTATGGGCACTCTCATCTGCTGCAACCCTTGGGCCGCGAGAAGCAATTTCTCTGACATCTTCCTGATTGCGCTCACCAAAAGGCTCCTCCAAAACAGCTATCTGATCCAGGGCTCCTATTTTTTCGGCATAATCGAGAAAATCGAGTAAATATTCATGTTTATCATAGCGTCCGTTGGCGTCAAAATAATAGGGAATTTTTCCATTGGGTGAATGTTCTGTCTCATAGTGACCGATGGCTTCATGAATGGCCTTGATAAAAGCTTTGTCTTTTTCAAGCATCATACGTTGATCTCCCGGAGCTCCAATTTTTATTTTCATAATAAAAAATCCATCGTCGGCCAGTTTTTTAATGTCCTCTATTGGAGTACCATAGGTAAGGGCTGGAATACTAATCACGTGCTTATGCTTTGCCGACAGTCCTCCCTTGTATTGAGCCGGTATTAATTGATCAAAATTGGCCAACCCATTTATTTTTGCATAAAGCAACCAGGCAGCATTATCAACCGGTACCATTGGATTTAATGCAAAAGTCTTGCGTAAATCTGTCTGTCCGGTTATTTTTTTTCCGTAATCCAGTAATTCATCTAAAATTTCATCAAGCATCACCATTGGTGAAGCAAACTGTTGACCCTTGATCATTTGCAGTGCTCTTTCGGTCATGGAGTACATAATAGCATTACCTCCACTCTCGGATACTTTCCCCGCCATCCGGGCATCACACCAAAGTGGATTTTGCACGCCCAAGCCAATGGCAGTCTCTCCTTCAGCACTATTAAGGCGAGCCGCAATCTGCCACAAATTGTGCGTTGCACTACCTTTAAATCCAAAGGCCTTGGCTAGTTGTTCGCGTTCGAAAGTAGTATTGTAACTGGCAACTCTAAAATATTTGGGTAGTTCCGACTTCATGTTTTTTACAGGTTTTTTTAAAAAAGTAGCGACCGGAGTGGCCGCTAAAGCAGCTGATGATGTTCTTACAAAATCACGTCTTGACCAACTTTTCTCTTCTTGTTTCATCAATTAAATAAATTAGAGATTATTTAAAGTGTACCACGCTTCTCCCGACCATAAATCTCGACCGGACTGATCCTTTATAGAATCGTCAAGTAGGAAGTGTACAATATAGCCTTCCCTCAAACCATCTATTTTCAATATCACCCGGCTTTGGTCATCTGATACAATGAGTTCTCTTACCATCAAATCTTCCAAACCTAGCTTTGGTCCTCCGTACGCCGGTGTAGCTTCGTAGTACCATTGTTGTACTTTAATTCTATTTTCATCAAATCCATTCTCCTCTTCAATTGGATGAGTAAATGCTATTTCAAATCCATCTTTCAGACTGCTGATTGACAACATCTCAAAGGGAACCGTACCATTGTATTTTAGCTTTTGCAATCCAAATTGACGCTCATTGTGTGACCAACCACCATTCATGCCCACTCCCCCAGCATAGAGTGCACCATCAGAGCCATAAACCAAACGGTTAATGCCAGCTTCCAGACCTTGTGAAAAACGGAAGACACATCCCTGATATTCATTATTGCGTTTTTCCAGAAATACTCTTTTTATTCCACCATGAGTCACATCACCATGGATCATCTGTCCTGCGTACGGACCATCTCTGATCACTATGGGCTCTCCCGGTGAGTTACCAATTTCATCCTGTGGCAACCAAACTGCAGGAGGGGTTACCGGTTGGTCAACATAGCGGTCCTGAGTGCCATGTTGACATCCATAAAAGGCACCTTCCCTGACATGAATGAATTTACATCCCGGGACCCATTGACCCTGATTTTCTGTCACAAATATTTCACCACCAGCACCCAGGCCGATACCATTGGTCTGGCGAAATCCCCGGGCAATTATTTGGAAATCCGACTGGTTACTAACGGAAAAGACAGTGCCCCGATCTTCCAATTGCTGCTCCGATGACATTAAGCGCATCGCTAAACCCAGGCCTCCGTAAAAGCGATTGTCTTTGAAGACCAGTCCATAGGAAAATTCGTGGAAATCTGTTGTGACCCCAAATTGATTATTTATACACACATATTCATCAGTGATTTGATCCTGGTCATGATCAATCAATTTAGTTAGTTCATGTTTCTGCAAGACGTAGATTTCTTCCCCGACTGTGGTCAATCCCAAGGGCTCAGCCAAACCAGAGGCTATTCTTTTAATTTCTACTAATTCAGGTCTATCATTTTCCAGCCCGGAAAGCCGGTAAACCGATCCAACTGAATCCCATGTACTGATAAGTAAACTGCCGTCGGGATGAAAAGCCATACCGCCCACCCGGGGTCTAAAATTATTTGGTCTGATCTCAATCAATTCATATGCCGGATGTACTCCTGTCAATGCCTCTCCGAATCCCGGCTTAGTATGGGTGCGTACATCAGCTTCTTTTTTGACCACTCTCGGACGTGCCGCCTGTCCATCATGAAGGGAAAGTATATACTTGATCATATTGGTGAGGTCTCTCACATCGAGGTTTGGATGTGGGATCATTTCCGCATCTCCCCATTCACCCTTGCTGCCTTGCTGTACCCGGCTCACCAGTAAGGGCAATGCTTCTTTTATTTGTGCATAACGGTTAGCAATCTCGACGTAACTGGGGCCAATCATTTTCTCAAGTGCGGTATGACAAGTGGAACAGCCACTTTTGTCTAGCCAATACTGAGCACCATTTCCTGATGTAATTTCCTCCGGTCTTTTTGGAAAAGGAGTAATGGCATAGGAATGAGTGATATCCGTATTGTTGCTAATAGGATGCCCTGCCGCCAATAATTGCATGTTTCCCTGCAGACCTGATACGCGATACGATCGCTGCCATAAAATAGAGTCCCCCCGTTGATAGAGAACCGGACTCTCCGTCACCTCAATTTTTCCCTGGTCACTACTTATTGAGTATTTAAAATGTATGTTTTTATCCGCCAATGCATAGGAATCAAATTGCACATTAACCTGGAGATTATGCTCACCATGTTTGACGCTCCAATAATTTTCCTTTTCAAATGATTTATATATGTCCCCGTAGCTTGTGGGTTGAACAGTTTTGACGCTATTAAAGACCGCTCCATTCCACAAGACGCCTCCATGCCATAATTTTACCGGATTCATGTGGTCTAAATCATACGCAAGCCAGTGCTCATCCCCAAACCGTAAAGTCAACATCCTGGGTATCTGGTCAAGAACCGAACGACGATATAGCGTCAGTTCCATTTCTGTACCCATGTCTGCTTGCTGGCAGCCCATGAAACAACAGAGGAATAATAGTACAAATGCTTTTAGATGAAATTTAGGCATTTTATTTTATGCTTGCTGCCACATTTGTTTTGCAAATTGTAAATCCTTTTTCATCATCTTAAAGATTTCAGGGGCTTTCATGCCCTTAAGTTGACGATCCCCATGTTCCACACCACCCAAATCATATTCATAATGAATCGATACCGGAACATCAATTCGGTACATTTTCAATAGTTTAAAATAGGATACGAAGTCGACCATGCCCTGACCCAAGGGTACATTTTTTACTCCCCATCTTCCATTCTTGGGTTTTCCCCATACGAAATCCTTTAAGACAATACTATTAATATGGGGTCGAATCAGCTTAAGACCGTTTTCCCATGATTGCCCGCCCTCTACAACGGCATGTCTGATGTCGTACTGACAGCCAAGTTGCGATCGATCAATTCCCTTTAGCAAATGCCACAAATCCCATATTTGTGCTCCTACGCGGATTCCCGAATGATTTTGATAGGTGCCGGCAATGCCGAGATCGTTATTATACGCGGCAAGCTTCTTCATCTCACCATTTAATTCTTCCAATCGATCCGGTATAGTCATATCATCCAGAAACCTCAAATATCCCAATCGATAGTACTTCACCCCCAATTTTGCAGCCGTCTCCAGTACCTTACGATTTGTTGGATCCTCGGCATTGTTTACATCACTGGCCATCAGGTCATGTCTCAATCCCACTTTTTTTATGGCCTCAATAGCCGGGGGCAACTCGTCTTCAACCCGTTCTGGTTCTACATGACCTTTTCGTCTTACAGTTAGGTCGATGCCATCAAAGCCAAGTTCTGCGGCAGCATCGGCCATATCAGCATAATCGAGAAACTGCAGATGTTTGGAGAAGATCGAGAAATTTAATTTATCATTTATGTCCCCGTCCGGAACGGCCCAGCCCTGCGCTGGATAAAACATCAAAGTCCCAGCCATTAATCCACTTTGCCGGATAAACTTCCTTCTACCGGGTTCACTTTTCTTATGCTTCATAATTAATACTATTTATTGCTCAAGTGTAATTGCATTCGCCAAAAAGTACTAAACTGAAAATTGCTCGTATTTCAATTTAAACTTTTAAAAATTACTGATCTAAAATTCGAAGTGATCTCCTTTAAGATAGCCTGGAGTAAGAACTCAACTTAAGATTAGCAATCTCCGATCAATCAATATCGTGTATCCATAAATTCCCATTCCGGGTTAATTTTCTTCATCTCGAAGGCATCATCTCTTCTCTTTAATCCACAGGAAAGATAATTTTGGTGCATTTTTTCCAATTGATTTCTATCGATTTCGACACCGAGTCCAGGTCCTTGCGGAACTCTTACACATCCATTCTCCACAGCCAGTTTACCACCGACAATGATATCTTCATTTTGCCATGGATAGTGGGTATCAAATTCATAGTCAAACTCCGGCAACGCCGCTCCCAAATGAACCATCGCCGCCATAGAAACTCCGAGATGGCTATTGCTGTGCATGGACAATCCTCTGCCAAATGTCTTGCAAATTCGATACAATTCCAAACTGGCTTTCAAACCTCCCCAAAAGTGATGATCAGACAGAATAATATCTTCCGAATGTACTCTGATGCTGTTTGGCAAATCCTTAAAAGAAGTCGTGCACATGTTTGTAGCAAGCTGGATATCTACAGTCTTTCTCAAGATCGACATATTTTCCTGACCTCGCACGGGATCTTCAAGGT
>JABDLW010000185.1 GCA_013001805.1 Saprospiraceae bacterium
GTTCATTCGTCATCGAGACGCTCATTTCAATCGGTCTCGATCTTCGATTCGTCTGCGGACGCTCCACTTCGTTCCGGTCAGCATGGGCTCTCTCGCATTTCCCTCCGGACGCTCCTACATCGGTCAGCACTTTGATTCGTTCATTCGTCATCGAGACGCTCATTTCAATCGGTCTCGATCTTCGATTCGTCATTCCGAATATTCGTCACTCGTCATTCCCTAAAGTCTCCTGAGCTTAAAATTATATCTGCCAAACCGGTCGCTACCCTCAAGATTTAACTTGTTTCGATTCAACCGGTCAATACTGCCAAAAACATAAAAATCTTCCCGGTGAAGAAAATCATAGAAAACAGCATCGACGAAGAATTCAAGGTCAGAATTACTACCGTCGAACACATCATCTTCGTCAACAATTAATGACCATTCTCCATCGAATACGCTCCTAAGCGAATAATCATCATAAATTGCCGAATAATCGGGAAAAAATTCGATTACGTCATTGGCATAATCAGAAGTGATGTTATCCCGGAAGAGAGCTCCGTCTTTTTTATAAGTTACTTTTTCAAATTCCCATGCTCCAATTAATTTATCCTCTTTCCTCCTGATTATTCCTTCCTTTGAACAGGCACCCAGAGTCACAGCAATTATCGTGAACAGTAGTAAAGATTTTTTCATGTCAGTTTCTTATTGATTTAAACTAGGTTACTTCTATTTACTCGTGACTGAGACTGAGGATGAGAGATTTTAAATTCAAAATGGAGTCTGCATTGGAAATGCAGATCCTGGCCAAAAAGGCTGAAGAAAATTTAAAGATCCATCCAGCCCGCACCTTTCGCGAACGTTCAGGCCATGCAAGGAGTAATTAGAAGTACCCACTAATTAGACGATAATTTAAGGAGCGAGTTGCAGGTTTTTGTTAGGCAGACTTCTATTTAAATGATAATTAACGGCTCAGTTAACGGCATGTTAAACTTCAGATCATTCGATCGTGTAATCATTTCTTAAATTGGGACAAAATCATTTTTGCATGCTTAGAAGATATTTAAGTTATGGATTAGTCTTTGGTCTGGCGGTCATTTGTTTTGGTTCCATGGCAGCACAGATTCAACGGGAAATTATCCTGGAGAAAGCCAACGCATCTCTACGGAGCAGTATCGAAACCTTCAAAGAATTTCTCTCCCTGCCCAACGATGCCCATATACCAGAGGATCTTGATCCCAATATCGAATGGTTAATCACAGCATTTGAGGCCATCGACTTTACAACAAGGAGACTGCCTACGGAAGGCATTGATCTTTTGCTTGCCGAAAGGAGCTTTCCCGATGCGGAAAAAACCGTGCTTATCTATCTGCAGATCGATGGGCAACCGGTTGATCCCACCAAATGGCAACAGAATAGTCCGTACGAACCGCAATTGAAGAGGAAGGAAAATGGTTCATGGGTTAATGTGCCATGGGAGCGACTTGACCAACAACCACTTGATCCGGAGCTACGCATCTTTGCCCGGTCAGCATCCGATGCAAAGGGTCCGGTTGTTGCTTTTCTGACGGCATTACAAATTGCCAGCAGTGAGCAGTGGCAGCCAAATTTTAATCTGAAAATAATTATGGATTGTGAGGAAGAGCTGGGATCGCCAAATTTGCCCGCAGCTGTGGAAATGTTTCGGGACCAACTCGCTGCTGATATGTTAATCATTCTCGATGGCCCCCGGCATATTTCTAATCTTCCGACATTGACTTTTGGTGCTCGTGGCATTGCCACCATGCGGCTCACCACCTATGGACCCCGTGTGCCCCAACATAGTGGACATTATGGCAACTATGCACCTAATCCTGCTCTGCGTTTATCACAACTCCTGGCATCGATGAAAGACGACGATGGGAGGGTGATAATCCCTGGGTTTTACCAGGGAATAAACCTGGACTCTGCCACCTTAAAAATCCTTGCTCAGGTGCCCGATAGAGAAGAAGTGATATTAAGGGATTTGGGTATCGCCAAACCGGATGGAGTAGCTCCATCTTATCAAGAAGCAATCCAATATCCTTCACTTAATATCCGTGGAATGTCTTCTGCCTGGGTCGGGACCAAAGTACGAACGATCATACCAGAGGCAGCGGTCGCTAATTTAGATATTCGCACCGTCAAAGAGACAGATCCTCAGCGTCTGGTGGATCTCGTAATCGATCACATCACCAGACAAGGGTATCATATTTGTGATGGAGAACCCACCGAAGAAGAAAGGCAAAACCATGCAAAACTTTTATCACTGCACTATGAGATTTCCTATGGAGCTTTTCGAACCGGGTTTAATGAATCAGTGTCACTTTGGTTGGACCGTGCCCTCACTAGAGTATTCAATGTGACACCAATAAAAATCAGAACATCAGGGGGTTCAATTCCCATCGCTCCTTTTGTGCAAACACTCGATATTCCTGCGGTTACAGTGCCCATTGTAAACAGAGATAATAATCAGCATAGTCCAAATGAGAATATTCGTCTCGGAAATTATCTGGAAGGTATTTGTACTTACCTGGCATTTCTGACAGAACCTGTCAATTAATTTTTCAGTATAATTTTTCAAAGGAATCGATATTGAATCTTTTTTAAGTGGAAAAATAGTAGGTTTAAGAAGTATGACACAAATTTCCAAAGATCTTCTCTCTCCGGCCGGGGAAAATCAATCTTCTGTGCGAGTGGCTGTTGTACAAATGACTCCTGCATTTATGGATAATAATGCCACGCTGCATAGCATGGAGGTAGTCTTAACCAAATTAAAAGACCAGGGATGCCAACTGGCTTTGTTTCCGGAATCGCTTCTACCCGGTTATCCCCGTGGATTTACATTTGGTACCACCGTGGGTAACCGAACCAGCGGGGGCAGAGATTTATGGCATCGTTTTCACCAGGTTAGCATTAAGGAAGGTGATCACGTTTGCGCTGCACTGGCCGATCTTGCCCGGCGATTTGGACTTTATTTGATAATCGGCGTCACCGAAAAGGATTCAATCAATAGCAGCCTTTATTGCAGCATGTTCTATTTCAATCCGGAAGGGCTGTTGGTGGGTAAGCATCGAAAAATTAAGCCGACGGCAGCAGAAAGATTGATTTGGGCAGAGGGGGATGGGACCTCAATTAGGTCGATTACGACACCCATAGGACGATTGGGAGGACTAATTTGTTGGGAAAATTATATGCCACAGGCGCGGGTTCGTTTGTATCAGAGTGGGTTGGATATCTATTTGGCACCAACTGCCGATGCACGTCCTTCCTGGTTGTCTTCCATGCAACATATCGCCTGTGAAAGCCGCAGTTATGTCCTAAGTTCCAATCAATTTTTTCAGAAAGATGATTATAGTGAAGAGTTTCAGCGGCTCCTGGAGGATAAGTCAACGGCTACATTATGCCGCGGTGGGAGCTGCATTGTTTCACCTTATGGTGAGTTATTGGCAGGTCCCATCTACGATCGTGAAGGTTATTCACTTGCAGAAATCGATCTTGGTGAAGTTGTAAAAAGCCGCATGGATTTTGATCCGATAGGGCATTACACCAGGAATGACCTATTTCCGGTAAGTAATAACCAATAAGTGATAAATATCATTTGTCCGTGAGCAACAAATGACTATCTTTAATGTATTATCGGTCCAACAGTGCTCATTGGGCATTTCCGGGATCTGTCGATGAGCAATGGAACTCCCCGAATTATAAAGAATTTGCCAGGGTTGATTTTTAACGTATCTTGGCGCGCTTATGTAACTCGAAAATTCTCATATCTACGAGATTTCCCAATCAGTTTTAAATATAATAAATGGATTTTTCTCTTCTTCAGACTATCGGAGGTGCCTGTTTTGTGACCTTGATAATCGTAGAAATTATTTTTAGTCTGCGATACGATCGCGAACTTTACGAGTGGAAAGATCTTGCTGCAAGCAGTTCTCTGGGTATTGGATCGGCGCTCATCGCCATCTTTACCAAAGCGGTCACTCTGGGTTTTTTCTTCCTGGTTTACAATTTCTTTAATCCGGAGGTAAATGGTGTACATACCAATATTTTGGGTTACGCTGCTTTCGGTTGGGGTATCGGGACCTGGCTTATCTGTCAAATACTGGATGATTTTTCCTACTATTGGTTCCACCGTGCCAATCATGAAATTCGTTTCTTTTGGGCAGCACACATCGTGCATCATTCATCCGACAATTTTAATCTCGGAACGGGAGTCAGGAATGGATGGGTCACCCTTTTTTATAAACCACTCTTTTACATGTGGTTACCTGCCATCGGCTTTCATCCCATTATGGTAATGACCTGTCTGGTTATTGAGTCATTCTGGCAATTTCAATTGCATACGAAGTTTATGCCCCGGCTCGGTTGGATGGAGAAATTCCTCAATGGGCATAAACATCACCATGTTCATCATTCCTCCAATCTCGAATATCTGGATAAGAATCACGGGGGATATCTAAATCTATTTGACAAACTTTTTGGTACGTTCAAAGATCTCGATGAATCACACGAAATACAATTCGGGGTTCTTCACCCCCCCAATTCATACAATCCGATTGATATACTTACCCATGAATACAGGGACATTTGGCGAGATGTAAAAGCAGCACCAACCTTGAAAGCAAAATTCATGTACATTTTTGGCCCTCCCGGTTGGAGTCATGATGGGTCACGTAAGACTGTACGTGAGATCCAGAAAGAGATGGAGAAAAAGAATATCCGGTCTCAATATGAGATGACAGAAGAGGTATACGCTCACGAAGCAGAGGTAGTCGGATAGCAGCTGACTGGGGAAATATTCCGGATTGGCAGTTCATCCTGCTAGCTAAATCAGCATTAATCAGGTGACCAGGTAATTGGGGTTTTAACCAACGAGAGTGTTTCGGGAAAATCCGACAGTAGCCGCGAATTTATATTCGCGGGCGAGTCAAAAATATTAGCTAATTGGAAGTCCAGAGTCGGGAGTGTGAAGTCAGGCGTTGGAAGTTGGAATCGGTAATTAGGTAATCAGGTGACAAATCAGCATTTAGAGAAATTTCTACAAAAGTCGTAATTTGAGGTGTCATTAAAGTGCAGCTTATGTGCCGGAATATCAGAACACTTCACAATTATGATCCACCTGCGACTAAGGAGGAGATCTATGCCTCCGCTTTGCAGTTTGTCAGGAAAATCAGCGGATCAACGAAGCCATCCAAGGCCAATGAGGAATTATTTTACCAATCTGTCACTGATGTTTGCGGCATCGTCGAACACCTGCTGGATGGTCTTGAAACAACTGCTCAACCCCGTAACCGGGAAGTAGAAAAGGCAAAGGCCCGGGAACGGAATCTCAAACGCTTTGGCGTATAGTGCATCCTGCACAATAGCAGTGTGGACGACCTGTTCAGTTAATGCGGTATAATCCAGGATAGGGACTCAATAAACAATCAAATTAAGATTTCTTCAATGACGCGTCCAGCAACATCTGTGAGCCGGATATCGCGCCCGCTAAAGCGATAAGTCAATTTTTCATGATTAATGCCCATCAGATGCAACATAGTGGCATGAAGATCATGAATGCTGGTCTCATGTTCCAACACCCGGTAACCGTATTCATCCGTTGTACCAAACACAGTTCCACCCCGAATCCCTGCACCAGCAAGCCAGATCGAAAAAGCCGATGGATTATGATCTCGACCATCCTTTCCCTGGGCGAATGGTGTGCGACCAAACTCCATTCCGAATACCACAAGAGTCGTTTCCAATAGTCCCCGGCTTTTCAAATCTTTCAAGAGACCGGCGATCGGCTGATCAACAGCATGGGCATTGAGCGTATGACCTTTCTTAAGATCGTTATGT
>JABDLW010000863.1 GCA_013001805.1 Saprospiraceae bacterium
GTCGTTATTTCGCCCTAAATACAATGCCTCCCAATGGGCAAATCCCAATACAACCCATAAAAAATTGTAATGCCATCTCATTCTGGAACTTGGTTTATGCCGGATGATTGAATTGATGTATTCATAATTGAAAATGC
This sequence comes from Saprospiraceae bacterium, assembly GCA_013001805.1. Lineage (GTDB taxonomy): Bacteria > Bacteroidota > Bacteroidia > Chitinophagales > Saprospiraceae > JABDMH01. Next base: position 138 of record JABDLW010000863.1, read on the forward strand.
CTTGTTGTTCTATGAATTCTTTGGTGAGCTTTTGTTCGGCCGCTGACTTTAAATCTTTTTTAAATTGAAGGTAAGGATTTGCAGTAAAGCCCCATTTCTTTTTCTTTACTATTCTGGGTGGCAATTTTTCCTCCATGGCTTTTCTGAAAATGTACTTCGTTTGGTTGTGCTTTATTTTTAGGGAAATGGGTATGTCCATAGCAAATTGTACCAGGTCAATATCGAGGAAAGGTACCCTTTCTTCTACCGAGTGCGACATGGACATCCGGTCCTCCACAAGAAGGTAATCATTGACCATTTTGGAATGAATTTCGGCAAATAACACCTGATCTAATGCTGATGCCTCTTTTACCGAATTAAAAAGAGGTATAAATGATTTTGCGACTTGATGTGAATCACTGAGTTTTCTAATAAAATCTGGGTTGTATACACTTTGGTAAAAACTTTGATCAAAGTCCCATGTGTTTCTGATGATCAAATAATATTTTTCAACCTGACCGATAGATAGTAGCATTTGGACACCACGCCGGTATTCGTCAAAGGTCAGGGATTTTGTCTTGTGTTGTACCTTAAAAAGAAAATCAGATTTCCAGCGCAAGATTTTCTTAAGCCATCCGGGTACGTGTTTCTGTAGCCTGTTAGTAGGGTAAATAAATTTGTGAATGTCATAACCGGCAAATATTTCATCACCACCTAAACCACCAAGCACGACCTTCAAGTGTTGCTTGACAAATGCAGACATATTATAGCCTTGCAATAGATTGATTTTGGGTTCTTCAGCATGCCAAATGGTTTTCTTCAAATCCTCCAGTGGATTGAAAGAGAGCGCATGTGTGCGATGGTGAGTGCCAAAATGCCGGGCAATCATAGCAGCATCGGAAAATTCATCAGTCGGTTCATTAAATCCGAGCGTGAAAGTATTGATTTCGGGAACTTTTAATTCATGCATTTTTTGCACAATAGTCGAAGAGTCCATTCCCCCGGACAAATAAACACCCAGTGGCACGTCACTCACTAATTGACGTTTGACCGCCTGCAGGAGATAGTCATGCATCTTCTCAATGGTTTTCCGTTCATTGAGGTCATTTGAGAAACTGGGTTCTAATTGCCAGTAACGTCTTACAGTGAGTTGGTTTTTGCGATAAATTGCGTAGTGAGCAGGGGGGAGCCGTTTAATACCCTGGAGGAGTGTCTCATCCCGTTGATTATAGCGAAGATTTAACTGGTGGTGTAATGAATCCGGGTTTAACGTTCTCTCCACATCCGGATGTTGAATAATGCCTTTTTGTTCAGATGCAAAAATAAATCTCTTTCCCGTCAAGTGATAGTGGAGGGGCTTTATTCCAAAATGGTCACGTGCCAGGAATACTGATTCCTCCCGATGATTGTAAATTGCAAAGGCAAACATGCCATTAAGCCGGGATAAAATATCCGGACCATATTCTTCATAGCCATGGAGAATTACCTCAGTATCACTGGAAGTATTGAATGCGTGTCCCCTGCCAATCAATTCTTTTTGTAATTCCTTGTAGTTGTAAAGCTCACCATTGTATATGATGCAGAGATTCTTGTCTTCGTTAAATACCGGTTGATCTCCGGTCAGGAGATCGATGATCGAAAGCCTCAGATGACCTAGCGTGGTGCTTTGATGTGTATAGATCGCCTGATGGTCCGGACCCCGGTGAGCCATCACTTCCAGTATCCGGGTCATTACCTGGTGGTTGCTTCTGTCTTTTTCAACAATACCTGCTATTCCACACATAATGTTAAAGTCTATTCAGATTTTTTAGAGCTTTAAACTTAGCGATATACATTTTAATAATGTTTGGCCATCGCTGATAGTTGCTAAATTTTTTCCGGTATTTTTCTAGTTCGTTTCTGCCGGTAATCTTGTACAGGATATCTAATTGCGTACACACCAGTTGCAGATAGTTTATAGTACAAGGATCAAACTTGGGGTAACCTGGCACTTGACAGCGGTTAAATAGTACCCAATAACCCAAATCAAACTTCGGTAGCGCCTCAATCAGTCCACTTATTCCTTCATCGAAAAGCCGGTGAGCCAGTTCGCGAGAAGATACATATTCTGTGTGGTCTACTGCACGCACATAATCGTACAATCCAAATAGTGCAAAGATATGACCATCCAGCACCCTGGTTGGAAATCTCGCTACATATTCTTCGTAAAACACTTCTTCACTCTTCCTTCTGATAGCAACACCTCCATCAGCAATATCATGCTCAAAGGGACGGAGGGCATTGCTGGCAATTTGCAAATAATGTGGTTCGCCGGTCGCTTGCCAGGCTCGTAAAAGTATGGAAAGAGCCCGGCTTTGCGTAAATGCAGATTTCCAGGGTGAATCAACTTGATATTCGGGCTTTGGTACTTCCGTCAGCCAATAGGTTCCCATGGTTTCGTCTTCAGATTTATTATCGACAAACCAATCTGCAATCCTGAGAAATTCTTTTAATCGATACGGATCCTGATGAGTTACATACTGATGAAAAATCGCCAATCCCACCTGACCTATACTGATAGGATAGTAGTGAGGTTTTCCACCAGCCACATCTATGTAAGCATTATTTATGGGAATCCCATTTTCGTCAAATCCTTTGATTAATCTATTTAGTGAGGATAGATTGGAACCGAATAAGATATAGTACATGCCCAACTTAGGGGAAGTCAAATCGGTGGCAATTTCTACAGACTTCCCTTTTGTTTTCAAATCGGCAAGCAACTTGAGGGCCATAAACTTTAATTTTCTCAGTTGCATAGCTCATTAAATAAATTTGCCAGTTCTCGTGTAAGGTTTTTGCGGCTATATTTTTTTAGCTCATGGCTGTCGACCTGATTTGCTTCCCCCATTTTCCATTTTTGCCACTGATTAATCAGGATCTCATACGGGTCCTCATCGTAGTCAATCATC
>JABDLW010000210.1 GCA_013001805.1 Saprospiraceae bacterium
CCTCACCGGCGTAGTCTTCCCACCGGTCGGTGATTTCTATGTCTGTGGCGTTGCCAGTATACACTTCCAATCGATATTTCATGATTTCAGTATGCCCCCGGGGTATTTCCCAATCTCCTAGTCGGCAGCGGGCGGGGCCCACTCCAAACTGACCATCCACCCTCCATGGAGTGGGATATCCTCCGTTTTGCGGATGATCATACATGGAGATTCGAGCCATATCCTCACGACCTTCCAGCTGCATGCCCAGGTCGATCCACATGGCGCGTTTACCTTCTGCCCGTTGATCGCGATCTCTCGCCGCATTAACCACCTCAGATGGCGTGTTTTCAGTCCATGGCATACGCACAAAAAGTCCACCGTAATCATACTCGCCAATCGTCACATCCTGAGCCGCCTGACCCTGCCATTCCAAATCCAATAAGTACCTTCCTGCTTTTGACTGAAAAGACCAAATCTGGGTTTCGGTGAGTAAAACTTCAGAAATGCTGTCGAGCATTTCATATTTGGTAGACCACCGCAGCACAGTGCCGGTGTCTTGTAAAATTGTCAAGTCCAGCCGTCTCCAATAACCTTCTCCCGGATTGTGAAAAAAATCTCGTTGATTGACCCGCGTCATGCCCCAATATATACCCGTCTGATGCCTATGATGGCCTGGGCTGTACTCGGTCATGATACTCTTAAGGTCCGGGGACACGAGAGGATGCAGATAAGGACGGTGATGCATCCCCGCATTTTGAGTGAGCACAATTTGCCCACCACTACCTAATATGGAAACTTGATCACCCCCATCGGCTACTTGCAGATGATAATCAGTGTGCCTAGTGGAGGAGGGTTCTTTTGAATTAGAACAGCTGTTCAGCAGCCAGAATGCGGTAAAAATGAGAACGAAAGACTTCATCACCTCAAGATAATGAATTCGTCTAATTCCCGATTTGAAAGGTGGACGATTAAGTAGAGGGACTCAGGTCCTTTAGTTAGTGCCGGTCGCTCATTTTTTCATCAATGATGGTTAGTGAATCTATAAGCTGAAAAAAGTAGTTAATAGGAATTCGAGCCTGGATTGACCACTGGCATTGAAGATCAGGGCATTTGAGTACACTTGATAGAAGGAAAAAGGCCGGCAATTGGAAGCCAGCCTTATACTCCTTTGAAATACCTATTTAGCCATTTCTGCCCAGATACCAGCCGATCGCTGCACCGGCGACTGCCATCATGATGGTATACACTATTACATCGACGATGGTGCCGGTAATGTCCATCAGATCGGCAGTGCCAAACATGAGTAGATCCCAACCTAATCCGGCCAGGAGACCAATGACCGCCCCTGCCTGCAAACCGGTGGCCGCTGTTTTAATTCCTGCCCACTTCGTAAAAATATAGGAAAGTAAGGCCCCTGTCGCCAAATTTCCAAGAATAATAAATAAGAAATTTGGTGGGTCTTTCATGTAATTACCACCACTGCTATGCGTTTCAAAAAATGATCCCAGTAAAGCCACATAAAAAAGGAAACCCATGAGGAAAAGGACCACTCCACCCACGACTGAGCCAATCAGGAATTTTTGTGTGTTCATCTCGTTGTTTTGTTTTGTTTTGAAAAATAGTTTTTACCGCTCTTAAGTTAAGGAGAATTCAACGCAGATCTGATATAAGTTGAAAGGTTTTTTTTTGTGATCTAATAACGAATAAGGAAGTCGATCTGAAGATTGTTTGACAGCACATTTAAGTACCGAACACACGATCTTCCGAATGAGAATGTTGTTGGTCTCAGAAGACACTTTCCAATCCAAAACGTAAATCTCGAAAGATAGCAGAGCTTATTTGATCTGATTTGACATAAGTTTCGCTCCTGATAAATTTAGAATCAGCGAGTACAAAAGTCTCGATGATTTCATCCTTTGGAAATACGATCCAGTACTCCCGGACCCCCACTTCCTCGTACACCTCATATTTTTTGGTGAGATCTTTTTTGGAGGTATGTGGTGAGATTACCTCGATCACCAGATCAGGTGCCCCAAAACAACCGGCCTCTTGAATTTTTGATGGGTCGCAAATGATGCAAAGGTCCGGTTGGACTACCGTATTTGGTGAATCTTTTGTTGGATTGTATATAGGCAAAATGACGTCGATGGGAGCTAAATAAACTTGACACGAATTCTCATCCAACCGAGATCTAATTTGAAGATGAAGATTGCCAACTACCCGTTGATGATTAGGGCTGGGAGCCGGGGTCATTTTATAAATTCTTCCACGAATAAGTTCGACCATGTAGTCAAAGGTGAAATCTAAATAGTCGGCATAGGTGTAGGCACTATATTCCAGATTAGGCTCCGAAACGATATTTTTATTTTCTTCCACTGTCTAAAGGTAGGGGATCGACTGGAGAAAATCAATCGACCGTATATATTCTCTGTCAGGAGCCCAGTTGCGCTGCTGCATCGACTTACACAGCAGCTTCATTAGGGGACTTTGTGAATTTCAGTGCATCTAAATATCGTGCACTAATAGCTTGCCGAACCTCAATGATCTGGTTCTATGCTTTTCTGATGGTTGCGAAAATCTACCGCTTTTTCCATAGGCTGACCAAAAGCATCCGGATGTAAATATTTGCCTCGTTCTTTTGCTGGTTTATATTCCTCCACGGGTATCCGGTGTTGCTCGGCATAGGCATCCTTTCTGGTGGCAGTGACTTGCCACGATACTTCTACGCCAGGAACATTGGTTTTGATGCTAAAGGAATTTGTCATGATTTTTTCCGAAACAATGGCCTGGGCAAATTGATCGATGACAGTCAGCTGATAGCGAAAATCTTTATTTAGAGCAACAAACCAGTCGGGCAGGATGACATGTGCATTTCCGGATCCATCCGTGATGATCATACCGTCATAAAAGTTTTTCATATCGGGCGATTCGACAAAGGAATGGCTGAGGTATTTATTTTCGGGGTCAAGTGGGTGATCTATTTTGAAGCTGCCGGCACCTTTTGTTAGGGTTCCGGTGACACCAACGTTTCCGTAAAAATAGCCAGCAAATCCGGTTGCGCTGCCATGGTTGTCACCCCGAATACCCTGGCGACCGCCATCTGTGCTACCGGCATTGGTGATACCCTCCACACCAATGTATGCCGACTGACCAAAGATGCCGGCTGAACCGGATGCATTTGAATATCCATAAATACCAATCTGGCCACTACTGTAACCGTACAATCCATAATTGCTGGTACTTTTGCCATGGATGGCAACGCCGCTCGCGTCTACATGCAGCTTATAAGCTGGGACAGATGTGCCGATCCCAATGTTACCCCCGGGAGTTATGGACATACGCTCCTGACCATAAGTATAGAAGCTGAGTCTTCCAAAAGAATTTAAATGACTGGTACCAAGACCGATATATCCAGAATTGTTCCATAAAAATCCATCGTAAAGGATTCCATCATAAAAGGACAACCAGGTATTGTTACCCATTATCCGAACTGCCTCTGTGCCGGGAGTAGGATTCTCGATGTAGAGTGGAATATTCTGGGCTCGACCGTCGAGCAGAACCATCAGCAACATTATTGATGCAAGGACTGGTCTTAGCATAGTGTTTGTCATTTGGATGAAATTTAGTTCCAGGGGAAATGAATATTGTCTTTAATACTTTGGATTAGTGGTCTCCCAATCCTTATTGCTCATCAGAAGGCTTTACAGCTTTTCAATTGTACGTCAATACGGGAGACTTTGTCATGCAAGAAATGGCACCTAGTGTGAGGAAACGTTGACACACCATAAGTGCCTTGGTTATGACCGTGAATTTAACTTGTGATTTCAAAGACATCGCATTATTTTTTTTAGCAAAGTTTGGTACTTTTTCGCTCATTGTAAATACCGAGATTGGGGGATGCCACAGTGAATGTCTTATCTTGATTATTGAGTTGAAATATCTGTTCTGATTTACCTTCTAGTGTACTTTTACTGTAGTTAATCGTCTGATTATCAATATTACATAGAACCATTGCCTGCACTAACCGAACTAAAAACGCAATTCAGCTTATATGGATCACAAATCCCCCTTATAGGTGTGTGATTAAACCGGTATAAGCTCTCCTTACATTATGTAGTCGGCCAGTAATGCCTATATTAGCACCGTTCGAAAAAACAAAATATGGGCACAATCACATCGTCTTCAAACATCGATTTTGTCTACAAGTCGATTTCTTCCTTGGGATTTCTCATGTTATGGTCACTTACACTTTCGGGACAAGATGAATTGAAATTGATAGCTCCCGGTGCTACCTTAACCAAAGTGTCCTCCGAGTATAAATTTACCGAAGGCCCGGCCGTTGATCGAGCCGGTAACGTATATTTCACGGATCAGCCGAATGACCGGATCATTAAATGGTCGGTTGCAGATGGTTCAGTAAGTACCTATATGGAAAAAACGGGCCGCTCCAATGGTTTGTACTTTGACCA
>JABDLW010000229.1 GCA_013001805.1 Saprospiraceae bacterium
GCCCAGGACAACCTTTTCTTAAAGGAAAATAAACATTCGGAATTTGCTGTTTGCGGAAAAATTCTTCTAACAATTTAATTTTGTCGAGACCAAACTTGCCATTTTTATCCCAATCCCGATCACCGGGCACGACAACAATTTGGCCTTTCCCTGACTGTTGCAGGCTAGTGACGAAATTACCTAGTCTGCTACTGGCTTGTGCAAAATTGAGATGTGCAGGTAGCAGATCACCATTCAGCAAAAGGGTCCAGTCCGTAGCACATGATGCCGTAAGGCCCCGATATGCAGAAACAATGGACGAATCCAACGGTGTATCTGCAAAGTTACTGCCTATGAAAACGGTGTGGTAATGAGGGTTCTGGGCAAGCATCACCGATCTAATGGCCAAGGCAAGGCATATTACCATGCACTTTCGCCAAATATCTGGAAGCCACATATCTTTAAATTCATGAAGATAATAGCGCATCGTGCATATATACTTAGAAAGTGACAACTTACCAATAATTATACAATTCCAAAACCCTACTTTCGTGTCAATGAATCCAGACAAATGAAAAAATTGCTCTATAGTATGATATTAGCCGGGATTACCTGCTTTACTCATGCCCAAAGTCCCGATAAAGATCTAAGAGATAAATTTCTATCTGATCAAATTCAAGGGGGATCAGACCACTATCAGAAACTGGCGCAACAGATTTGGAATTTTGCCGAAGTCGGCTACCAGGAAGTGAAAAGCAGCCAATTGCTGCAGGATGAATTGAGCAGGGAGGGCTTTGAAGTAGAATCCGGAGTAGCTGGAATTCCTACAGCTTTCATTGCGAGCTATGGCACTGGCAAGCCAGTGATAGCCATTCTGGGAGAATTTGATGCCTTGCCCGGGATATCACAGGATGCCGTACCGGTACGTCAGATTGTTGAGGAGCGGAGTGCCGGGCATGCATGTGGTCACCACCTCTTTGGAGTGGGATCGGCATCGGCTGGAGTCGCTGTTAAACGATGGATGATTCAGAACCAAATCACTGGTACCATCAAAGTATTTGGTACGCCGGCTGAGGAAGGTGGTGGTGGCAAAATCTACATGGTGAAAGAGGGATTATTTGACGACGTGGATATCGTACTCCATTGGCATCCCTCAAATGCCAACAGTGCAGATGCAGCGTCATCACTGGCAAATAAATCGGCTAAATTCAGGTTTTATGGTAAAGCTGCTCATGCGGCAGGATCTCCGGATCGGGGACGTTCCGGCTTGGATGGAGTCGAAGCGATGAATTACATGGTCAATATGATGCGGGAACATATATCTTACGACTCAAGAATTCACTATGTAATCACCCGAGGTGGTGAGGCACCCAATGTCGTACCGGAATTCGCCGAAGTATTTTATTATTGCCGCCATCCGGAGGCTGAGACCGTCAAAAAGAACTTTGAGTGGATGGTCCAGGCGGCGGAAGGTGCTGCCCTGGGCACCCAGACCCGGATGGAGTACGAGGTGATTCATGGCCTGTTTAATGTTGTGCCCAACGAAGTGCTTGGCAGAGTAATGCACACTAATCTTTTGAAAGTGGGTGGAGTCTATTATGATGATGAAGAAATGGAATTTGCAAAAAAACTTTCGGAGAGCTTTGGAGATATCCCCTTCAACCTGGAATCTGCCAAAGCAGTAAGTCCCTTCCGAATTACAGAAAGAGGATCGGGAGGATCGACTGATGTCGGCGATGTAAGTTGGGTGGTTCCCACCGCTGGAATGCGTGCGGCCACATGGGTCCCGGGTACGCCTGCCCATAGCTGGCAGGCAGTAGCTAGTGGTGGTACGACTATCGGTACAAAAGGTATGTTAGTTGCCGCCAGGACATTAGCGATGACTGCCGCCGATATTTTCACCAATTCCGGTTTAATTGATAAAGCCTGGATAGAATTAAACCGACGCCGGGGAGATGACTTTCAATATGAGAGCCTGGTGGGGGATAGAAAACCTCCGTTGGACTATCGCAATTAGCAAGTGCGTGGGAGACAGGTCATTCTTTTAGAAAAAGAAAGGATCTGGTTTTGTCACTCAACTCAAAATAAAGTGTCAAAATATACATGCCATAATTGAGCTCCCTCACATCCAATTCGACGAATAGTTCTTCTTTGCTTTTGAAATTCTTTACCGATGTGTACTGCCTGCCATATAGATCGCTGATCTCAAAAAAAACTTCGCCGGTTAAGCTTTTATCGCGCAAGAAAACTTTGATAGCCTCATTAGCAGGATTGGGAAAAATCAAAGCGTCACTATATCTGGAATTGTCAATCGTGAGTTGGATGAAGCTGCTGTTATTACGCTTGTCCTGCTCTATAATTTCACCTGAAGGATCCAGGCGACCTGTCAAGGTATAAATACCACTGCTTCGCGACAAGGGAATCAAGACATCAAAACTCAGATCAATGTTACCGGAAGTCCCATCAAAGAGGACACTGTCACGAAAGATAACGAAGGGTATTACGTCGGTTGCTGATTCCAATAGAATTTCAAGAGCAACTTTTTCCGGACGACCATCACCCAGATAATTAAATGTAAAGGGAAGATTAATGATCTGACCACTGGCAACATCCAGATCCTCCCTGTTCGCCGCAATAGCGTAATCCGGATAGAAGTCACAGGAACGCAGCAAGTAATTTAATTCGGTATCATACCAAAAATTCATCATTGCGTTCTGTTCCTGGGAAAATTTTCGCCGGCAGGAGGCCGCTGCATAAGACATAATATTGGAAGGATCAGGACGATATAGATCCCCATTGGGATCCGTAAAACCAGCTGTATAAGTACATCCACTCAGTCCCGTGCCGGCCAAATTGGGATCTGCAGGTGTATCGCAAATTTGATCACCTGCAGTCTCACAATTAGTACCATCTACAAACTCCACTCCGCGAAAAGTCTCATGTGTATGCAGAAGGCCAAAAAAATGACCGATTTCATGAGCCAGAGTTGAACCATTTACGCTGCATCCCTTCTGCATAATAATAAATCGGGACTCTGGAGTACTGGCAAATGGGAAAGTAGATATCCCACAGGCAAATGAGCTTAACTCCTGATTCCCTATCTGGTCAAGGTAAAATATATTGATAGTATTGGGCACATGATATCGAGTGTTTAGGAGATCTGCAGCTTCATTGTAGGTGTAAATGCTTCTGCCTCCTGAAATGATGCGAGG
>JABDLW010000237.1 GCA_013001805.1 Saprospiraceae bacterium
GTATGTGCCTCTTTGTGGCGCCCAATTGAAACCCATCTCCCAACAGTGAAGATTACGAGTAAAACCCAAATAGGGATAAGTGATGCGTTTGGTGCGAAAATCATAACCAACATTTCCAATAGATAAATCCCAATTGGGGCTGATACGAATATTTCCACGCGTATTTATTGAATTGGTCATGATGTCGAGATTTTTTTTACCCGTCTCATCCACGTCCCACATTAATACCAAATCATGACTTAATCGAAAGTCCTTGAATAAATCGGTGATGGATTCCTCCTCCTCTTGATCCGTCTGATTTGATGAGCCCCGTCTACTACTATTTCGATCAATCGATTCACCCTTTACCATTCTTTTTATCTGATCTACGGTGAGTCCCGTACTGACCCGTACCGCCGCCCGATCAAATCGCAAGAACTTGCCCTGGCTGTCAAGGTACAATGTATTGATGCGACGTCCCGTGTTATAATCTATATCATAAGGATCATACACCATACTAAAATTAAGCTGGGATAGACCTTTAAATAGCTGAGTGCTTCCACTTATGTTTACGATACTCCATTTAAGTGAGTCGGCCACAAAATTATGGGAGCCATTGATTGATATAGAATTGAACAATTTAATCTTTCGGGCGGTAGTATCTTTCTTAGTAAAAACTTTTGCTTCGAAGAGATTATTGATAGAATACGATAGCGCCATACGTCTGCCACTTTGCGAAGGACTGCCAAACAAAGATCCTTCAAAAATGGAATACGGTATGAGCTCCGGATCGCGAATGTCTTGTTGCACGTAATCAACGTACCCTAAATCGGGATTGGTGTAGTCAGGTGAAAAGTTGAATGAAATCGTCGGTTTTACTACATGCCTGACGCCACGAAACCAGCCTTTTTTTCTACCGACTCCCAACGATCCAAAGATTCTCGTACTCAGCGAAAGACTGGCTGAATACTCACGCAGAGGAGTGAAGCCTTTGATAGTATCACGTAAAACCTCACCAAAAGAGAGGGTATCACCCAACACTTCAAAATCGCTGCTATCGGCATTGTAGACCGTATCAAACTGAATCTCTACGTTGGGGTCAAATGCTTTGCGTATCGTATTAAAATACCAACTCTCATCATAATTGACTGAAGGAGTGATATTAAAATATTTCAACAGGTTGAAGGAGGCGCTCGAATTCAGGCTGTGATTTGCGCCAAATTCAGCATTCTTAAAAAGAGGTTCAGAAAAAAGCAGGGTGTCCTGGGTCTTAATCCGGTTGAGAAATTTGCCGGTATATTGCAGCGAGATCTTCTCGTACCAGGTCGGCTGAGCCGAGCTACGTTTTTTACTCTTGAACGGAAAAATTCGATTCATTGAAACGTTGACATCTGGCAGAGTAAACTGCATCTCATTGGTACGCGTATTTTGCGAGTGCCGCGCATTGGCAGAAATCGAAAATGGGCTTCCAGCAAACTTTTTTCGAAAGGCAATATTACTGGAATAGGAATTGTTTAAAACCCGTGAAGCATCATTGTAGTTTAACTGATCGTAGCCACTGGTCTGCATACTGACACTGGCTGAAAAGGTCTGATTGGGTCGAGCTCTTTGATCCTGGGTATGCGACCAATTGATACTGAAAGATTTTCGGGAATCTTTGACCAAGGTTGTGGTTTCCGGGTCCAGTTGCTCTCCAATTCGATTGGAAAATCCAATGTCCAGGTTGCCACTATATTTGTATCGCTTCCGGTACGAAGATCGTGCTTTCAGACCCCAGCTACCATTGAAATAGATATCGCTGAGTAGTTCGAGATCAGCGAATTCTCCCAGCGGAAAATAATAACCAATATCACGCAGACCAAATCCCCATTGATCTGAATATTCGTAGTCGCTGGGAAATATCAGTCCTCCCGTTGCTCCCTGTGAGATAGGAAAAAATCCAAAAGGCAAAATAAATGGTGTAGGCACACCCGCAATTTCCAAATTGCTTGGCCCCACAATCACCTGTTTGTTGGGAATGATTTTTTGCTTCTGGCTGTGAATGCCATAGTGCGGATGTGGCGCATTGCAAGTGGTCAAAATCACATCTTCACTATAGACATAATCCACTGCAGCAGTGTCGGCTCCGGCAGAGACAAATTTTGTCTCATTACCATGGATAAACATGTTGCTCTCCTCCGTTAGGACATTATAGACTTTACCTTTTTTGGATTTGAAATTATACCGCAGCCTTTGTGCGGTAAACTGGGTAGATCCATCGTCAAAATAAGGCCTGCCATCTTCGTTTCTTTCCTTATTCTCTTCCCTGCGCTGTTGCTGCAGACCCCCTCCCAGATTGCCGTAAAGCGTGTCCTGGCCCAGTGAATCTTCTGGTGGCAAATACTCCTCTTCCTCTGGCTCTTCCGGTTCATTTTGCAATGCATCCAATGGATCCTCCCGTTTCAAACTATCGGGCAATTGCTCCGCCAAAGCAATGCTACTATCGAGGTTGACGCGGATGAAATCAGCAGTGATGGAATAGGTCTGATATTTAATTGATGCCTCCCCATACAAGTATATGAGGTGATTTGCGTTATCAAAGCGTATGGAATCCCGGGCACTATAAGTCACTAAATCTTCCAGCGTATCTGCGGAAAAAGCTACCATTCCTCTTATCGCGGTCACCGAATCAAAATCAGGAAGTGAATCGGAAAGGGATACCGGGGAAGGCACCCTGAGACTATCGACTTGACTTTTTAACGATGTTAAATTACATATTAAAATAATAAATTGTATGTAAAATATTGATTTCAAGGATATTTGGCTTTATTTTTGCATACTTATATATTATAAAAATAATTAATATAAAAATCAAAAACTTATGAAACGCTATATCGCAGCATTCAGGATTTTGACTTTTGGTTTTTTAATCATGGGTTTTAGTGCACCTGTAGGAGCAATCTGTAAAATGGCAAAGGTAGGCTATTCATTGCCTGATTGTCCCAATTTTAATATTTCATTAATTGATGCAATTGCATCTGACGTGGATCCTATGACAGGATCGAAAGGTATAAAGAAAGTAGTGCTGGATGCGGGACATGGCGGCAAAGATGAAGGATGTTCTGGACGCAATTCCAAGGAGAAAGACATTGCGCTCGATATTACATTGCGGGTAGGTCAACTGATCAAACGGCATCATCCTGATGTGGAAGTGATCTATACCCGCAATAAAGATGAATTTGTGCCCTTACATGAGCGTGCATCCATCGCCAATAAGAACAAAGCAGATCTCTTCATCTCGATCCATTGCAACACCACAGCCAAGAAAAATAGTGCCATTGGGACGGAGACGTTTGTGATGGGATTGCACCGGGCCGAAGATAATCTTATGGTTGCCAAACGGGAAAACTCAGTCATTGAACACGAACATGATTATGAAAAACATTATGAAGGCTATGATCCTAATTCCGATGAGGGTCATATCACCCTTAGTATGTATCAAAATGCCTTCCTGGATCAAAGTATCATGCTTGCCAATCTGATCGAGAGTGAGTTTAAAAGCCATGGTCAGCGGGTGAGCCGCGGCGTTAAGCAGGCCGGATTTCTTGTACTCAGGAATACAGTTATGCCCAGCGTTTTGATCGAAGCTGGATTTCTTAACCACAATAAAGAAGAGTCTATCTTGACTTCAGAGGAAGGTAAAGACCGGGCCGCGGCATCGATTTTCAATGCATTCACCAAATATAAGTATGACATGGATAAAATGGTCGCATCGCAATCTTTATCAACCATAGAGGCCATCCCAGCCAGTCACACGATCCACAACGAACCCACCAGTTCTGATAAGATAGCATCTGCTTCTGCCAATGAAGAAGAACCTGCCGTTAATTATGTGGAAAGGGCGAAACGCGAAATGGAGCGGATGAAAAAGGATAAATCTGGGAAAGCCGATATGGAAAAACCAGCAGCGGTATCAGTTGTCAAATCAGAAACTAAAGAAGAACGAACAACATCCACCGCAAGTAAGCCAGTCATCTCCACGAAGGAAGAAAAGCAAGATGTGCCTGCCAGTCCCGGGATCAAACCAAGAGAAAAAAAGCTTGAATACGTGGTCCAATTATCGGCATCAACGAAAAAGATCCGTCAAGCCGGCGGAAAATGGAATGAAGTAGAAAATTTGATGATTCGTTTCGAAAACAATATGTATAAGTACCAGGTAGGTACTATTGAAAGCTACGAAGCTGCAGTAAAAACCAAGGAGCGTTTAAGAAAGATGGGATTTAATGACTGTTTTGTAGTGGCATATTACAACGATCAGCCAATAAAAGTGAAGGATGCCCTGGCTATGTCCAATTAAGAGCAATGCATCCTGGTAAGACCAGGAGTGATTAAGATCATAGCGGAAATATATACGGGTGCACACCATTCAGATAGTCTGGGGTGCACCCATCTTTTTTATAACTTTGCCAGCTTTGACAAACTAAATCAAGCAAAGGGTGTTTTAAAAGACATCCCCATGCCCCAGGATTAAATATGACAAAAGAAATCAGAATTGGTTTACTGGCAATCATCGCCATAGCAATGCTTATTTGGGGTTATAAATTCTTACTGGGTACTAATATTCTGGAAAGAAGCAATACCTACTACATTGAGTACAGTAATATCGATAATCTACAAATTTCTGATCCTGTATTCATCAGAGGCTTTAAAGTAGGCACTGTTAAGAATATATACATTA
>JABDLW010000251.1 GCA_013001805.1 Saprospiraceae bacterium
CTGCTGGCGAATCCGATAGCATCGGAGACGTATCCACACTATTAAATCCCGAAGTCGTGGATAGCTTGAAGAAAGGTCAGGAGTCAGCTGTTTAATTTCATTATAAATTAAAATGGAAACCGTCGATTTTGATGACAGCTTCGAAAAAAGACCAATAAAATCAGAGATCATTAAAGTGTTTCATAAGAGCCATTTTATTTTGGCAATATTTTTACCGGGTGTATAACAAGAACCGGACAACTTTTAAATAAGAAAGATGGCAGTAGAAATAAGAATTATTTTGTTTCATTCAATAATCTTGCTACTGGGAATTTCCGGTCCCGTAATCCAGGCGCAGGAGGTTCCATCCGTATTGTCCCGCATGGCTTACGATCAAGGGACGTTATCGATTCAGCCGGGAGAAAGTAAAATCGAAGAGCTTATCATAACGACTCATTACGGACTGGAAAATATGATCGGTCAGCCCCAGGGCACAGATGAGGGAATTTCTTTCAATTTCGGTGAAAGTTTTAAAGGCAGATTATATTATGGTTTTATACCATATGGTGATTCAAAACATCCAATGCCGGTATATTTCCGGTCATCCAGTGCAATTACAAATGGGAGGGCTTTGGTCAATATCAAACAATCCATGAGTGGCACTTACGATATGATTGGTTGGCAAGACAGTGGATTTGGGACACTGGGATACCGGGTGGTTGATTCGACCGGCCAGATGATTTATGATGGAATTGTCGGTTTTACCGGTACGGGACCATTTAAAATTGATGAAACGATCATTGAGGGTCCATTTGTAAATCTGGTAAACCCACACGGGGCAACGCTGTCTTACACCACCAATAAACCTTGTGTCACAACGGTCCGCTGCGGCCCCCTTACCATACCGGAGACGGACGCCACAAAAGATCATGAAATCTATTTGAATGGCCTGCAACCCGATAGTCTATACAATTACTCTATTCAGTGTGGTATGCGGACGTTGGAATTCTCTTTTCGGACAGCTCCATTGCCAGGTACCCGGAAGCCGTTCGTTTTTGCTTACGCAAGTGATTCTCGCACAGGACAGGGTGGCGGCGAACGATCTTTCTATGGGGCCAATGCTTACATAATGAAGAAAATTATGGCTCTAGCTATACAAAAAGGTGTGGCCTTTATGCAGTTTTCAGGGGATCTGATCAATGGATATTTGGCTAATGTTGATGATATGAATTTACAGTACGCCAACTGGAAGCGGGCGGTACAACCCTTTCTCCATTATTTTCCGACCTACGTCAGCATGGGAAATCATGAAGCTCTGATAAGACTTTTTGTTGACCAGGAAACAGGAGCTTCTTTTATGGTCGATCGTTTTCCTTATGCGACGGAATCATCAGAAAAGATCTTTGCCGACAATTTTGTTAATCCTAAGAACGGTCCGGCAAGCGAAGATGGCGCGGAGTATGATCCCAACCCGGATAAGATTGATTTTCCAAGTTATGATGAAAATGTATTTTACTATACTCATGACAATGTTGCCGTGATTGTTTTAAACTCAGACTATTTCTATACGCCAACAACCATGGCCATAAAACGCATTGGTGGGGGGTTGCATGGCTACATCATGGACCAACAACTAAAATGGCTTGAAGAAACAGTTGATGCATTGGAACGGGACCAGGATATTGATCACATCTTCCTGACCCAACACACGCCGTGCTTCCCTAATGGAGGTCATGTGGGTGATGATATGTGGTATAATGGTAATAATGATTTTCGGCCATGGGTAGCCGGACGGGCGATAAGGAATGGCATCATTCAGAGACGGGATCAGATTTTGGATCTTATCGTAAATAAAAGTACCAAAGTTCGTGCGATCCTGACCGGAGACGAGCACAACTATAACCGACTCAAGATTAGCGGTGAAACTCCGATTTATCCGGAAGTTTGGTTCCTGCCAAAATTAGAATTAGGCCGTACGATTTACCAGATAAACAATGGGGCGGCGGGCGCTCCTTATTATGCACAGGAACAAACTCCCTGGACATCCTTCGTCAGTAGCTTCACTACACAAAATGCATTGGTATTTTTCAATGTGCGAGGTGACAGTATTTGGGTTGAAGTGCACAATCCCGACACGCTGGAATTGGTAGATCAATTCTGGCTTACTGACAGTCGGAATTAATACCCTGTCCGGTGACATTGTGGTTAATTCTGGCCTTTGCAGCATGGTAAAGCCTATTCTAACAGATATTCAAGAGCAGGGAGGTCGTCCTCATTGTGGAGACAACGAATAGATGGCAGGGACTTATAGATCTTAATGGGTTACTTCTCCGGTTAGGATCAGCCAGTCGATAAGGGCTTCAAGGATTTTCTGCGCAAAGCTATCCAGTGGTACACATGGGCAGAGGCTACAATTAAACCCCCCAGGACAGCGAAGACCAGCTCAATACCGTGGGCATGAGGTAAAATCCGGCTGACGATGAGCAAAGCAAAACCCAGTGTGAATAATGCAAGAGCCAGCTTGTCAATTGTTTGTTTCCGGTACCCGTTGACCAGGGTTAACGTGGCAATACCAAAACTTGCTAATAAAAAGCTGAGTTCTATCACGGGATCGCCTATCCAGGTTAGTCCACCAAATATACTTATGGAAAATACCAATGGAAGAATGGCACAGTGGATAGCGCATAAAAAGCTCGCAATAAATCCCAGAAAATCTAAATGTATACCCAGGAATCGATCTTCCATTTTGTACGTTTATGAAACAATGTTACAAAGATACGAAAATGCAACAAAGTTGCAAATAGAATGCAGGGCTTAACTATGTTTCATTGCCTGACGCACAGAGCTGACCGAGTTGGTTTAGGATGGTGTCTAAAGATCGCCGTGTTCTTGACGTTCTGGCAATCTGTCACATGCCTATTTGCACAGCCATCGTGTGCTACAAAAGAGGAATATAAGGACAAAATTCACTTAAGAACGTTTGTGGACAATGATTCTCTGGTGACTATTCCCATAGTTATTCATGTAATTTTCGGGGATGAGGATCAAAATGTGGATGATGAAAGACTGTTGGGGCAAATTCGCAGATTAAACGAGGATTTCAGACGCCTAAACCCGGACACGGCATTGACTCCAGCTCTATTTAAAGATGTAGCCGCTGATACAAAGGTTGAATTTTGTTTGGCTGAAATAGACCCTTGGTCCGAGAGTACGAAAGGAATTACCAGAACCCAGACTTTTGTGAATGAAATCGGCTTGACGCAACGATATTGGCAGAGTGCCCTGGGTGGCCAGGACGCATGGGATCAAAACCGGTATCTCAATATCTGGGTTTGTGAAATAGTTGAGGATGGTTCCATAGCGGGATTTGCGGAAGCGGCAAAGATGGAACCTGCTGGAGCAGAGGGTATTGTCATAGATTACCGGTATTTTGGAATTCTGACGTCCGGAATGTCATCTTTTGGCGGTGGCCGTACCTTAACGCATGAGACCGGGCACTGGTTGGGTCTATCGCATATTTGGGGGGTAGAGACAGGCTGTGCAATCGATGATGGCATTGAAGATACACCCCTACAACTTGATCGTTACCGGGGATGTCCTACCTATCCCCAACAGTCTTGCGGATCAGAAGATATGTTTATGAATTTTATGGATCTCACCGATGATGCTTGTATGAATCTTTTCACTGAGGGTCAAAAGGAGCGGATGCGGCGGGTTCTCTTTACTTTTAAGCCAAATCTATGGATTCAAGACTTGTGTGAGAACCCTACTACGTCATCGCTTTCTCCCGACCTCCAACGCATGCACTTGTTTCCCAACCCCACCAGAGGACATTTGAGGATCTCCTTAGGAAATTTAACTCTAAATCATCGAATTCAGATCAGAAATCTGCAGGGGCAAATGTTATCCTACAGACAATTGGATGAAGGTATTTCCATTTCTGACTTTCCTCCCGGTCTTTATCTACTCACGCTTGAGACCGGAGATCAGTCCAAAACATTTAAGATTATAAAAACAGATTAGTACACAAACACATTAATTATTATCTGTAATTTCTTTGTCGTTTTCGCCATCTCTTCGTTGTCGAAACTCGTAGAACACCTGCTATAC
>JABDLW010000282.1 GCA_013001805.1 Saprospiraceae bacterium
AATTAAAGCGGCAAAGACCCAGTGTGTGCCGGAGCCCCATGCTTGTCCGAATGCTCTCACATCGGTAGGAAATATTTCAGATATAAAAACCCAGATGACTGCCCCCTGACCAACTGCGTGCGATGCAATAAACATAAGTACGAAACTCAGTAAAATCGTCGAACTGGCTCCGGTGGCATAAGCCCAGGCAACAACACTTAGACTAATGATATATCCAATAGAACCATAAATGATTAATGTCTTCCTTCCCATTCGATCGATCAAATACATGCCTAGTAAGGTAAATATCAGATTTACAACTCCAATACTGGTCGACTGAAATAGGGCATCTTCGGCACCGATGCCAGCAGCCTCCAACAAGCGTGGGGCATAATACAGGACAAAGTTTATTCCTGATAGTTGGTTGAAGAATGCCAGAAGAAAAGCGAGCATCAAAGCAAAATTATATTTTCCGGAGAATAAACCATTCTTCACTGAATGTGCAACTGAATGCGTAATATCATGAATGACTTTATTTACCTCTTCTGCAGTGGAATACATGTATTGCAAGACCTTCCTGGCATCACTTTCACGATTTGCTTTCAGCAGGAGCCATCTTGGACTATCGGGTACTCCAAGCACCCAAATACAATAAAGCGTGGCCGGAATAGCTTCCACCCCCAGCATCCATCGCCATGACTCATTTTCTACCAAATTGCCGATAGCAAAATTGGAAAAGAAAGCCACCAGAATACCAAATACGATATTAAACTGATACAAAGCGACCAGTTTTCCCCGATTCGCTGCGGATGAAATTTCAGCAATATAGGTCGGTGCCGCCACTGAGGAGGCACCAACACCGAGGCCGCCAATAAACCGAAAGAAAGAAAATGAATACGGGTCCCAGGCCAGCCCCGATCCCAATGCCGACACTAAATAAAGTACTCCAATCCAGAAAAGTGTCTTTTTACGGCCATACTTGTCACAAGGAATTCCTCCAAACAGGGCGCCAATCACAGTTCCCCAAAGAGCCATTGACATAATAAAAACCCCATGAAATAAGGGGCTGGTACCCCAAAGTCGTTGAATCGGTTGATCCGCCCCCGATATAACAATGGTATCAAAGCCAAATAAAAATCCGGCAAGGGCCACTGCTATGGACCACATAAATACTTTGTTCTTCCGCATGTGTTTTTCGTTTCGTGTCTCGCTTACAAGGTATGAAATAAGATTAATTTCAGCCATAGTATCTCAATCAGGCCAGCGGGCGTATGAACTCCCTACCCAAACTACGAACAGCAGAAGATCATCTTATTAAATAATCTGCTATTTTTTCTACGCCAGGTCATCCGCTGATTTTTCCCTAATAATTCCAAAATCTTAACATATTCTGCACACTGCCGGGTAAAGACCAACGTTTATTCAGATATACATTTGGAAGAAAAAGCAACTTAGATACCCGCAATCTTTTCTCCGAACCTAATTGTGCGGTTCGCTCAAATACTACAATTTAATACCAACCTATTTTAATGCCATATCATGGCATAGGAAACACGACGCCCCTACAAGAAATTCATTCACCTTTATAAATATTAATTAATTATGAAAAATTGGTCTTTAGGATTTATTATCGTTTTTAGCCTTTTTATGGTGGCCTGTGATAAGGATTCAGATACCACAGCGGATCCCATTGATGAACCTGTGAGCAATAAACAGAAAGCCACAGATCTCCTGATGAGTCTCGCCAGTGGAGATACAGCAATAATCAACAAATACATTAGTGCCAACAATTATACTCAGCACAATCCCGCATTTGCAGATGGAAGGCAGTCTCTCATTGATGCTGTGCTCGCAGGCACTTTTAACAATATGAGTGTCGATATCAAACGAGTATTTGTGGATGCCAATTTGGTAGCGCTTCATTCCGCATATCTGATAAATGGTGCTCCTATGGTAGGTTTTGATGTATTTCGATTTGAGGATGGTCTCATTGTAGAACACTGGGACAATTTGCAAGCAGAAGAGGCACCAAATGCCAGTGGGCATAGCATGCTGGATGGTCCAACGGAAATAATGGATGCCGCACAAACGGAAGCAAATCGCACCATCGCCGGCAACTTTGTCAAAGATGTGATGATTGATACAAATTATGCATTGATGGCTGATTTTCTCTTGGATGGTGCTTACACACAGCATAATCCCATGATGAAAGATAGCCTGTCCGGGATGGTTGAAATGATGGAACAACTACGCGAGCAAGGGATAACTTATAAATATGAGACGTTACACCAAACAGTTGCTGAAGGAAATTTTGTCCTCACGATAAGTGAAGGTGCTTTTGGCGACCCGGCCCAGCCTACCGCATTTTATGACTTATTCCGTTTGGAAAATGGTAAAATCGTCGAACACTGGGATGTTATGCAGGTCATCCCACCAGCTGACGATTGGGCAAATGATAATGGAAAGTTCTGATTGATCATTCCAGGGTGCTCTGAGCTGCATAAATGCACTCAGACCAGGCGGAGGCTGCGGGAGCAGGCCTCTGCTTTTTTTTTCAACTGTTGTATTCTCTAGGAGGCAGTTACCCGCCCATTTACAATCACCCTCACAATATTCGAATCATTCGCCAGTCACTTTTTTTAAAAAAGAATGTACCGGAAGACTTCCTGTCTCAATGATACCTCCTACCTCGCCGAACATTCCTCCCCCCTCTGCATCGATTCCACTTGGTCAATCTCCTCAGAATTGGTAATGTGAACAAGAAGTTTCCCAATTCTTTTCACATTGAATAGGGGTAATTCCAAACTTTCCCCATCAATCAGTTAGAAGGAGATGCATTCCTGATCAGATGAACTAATTAAACTATAGCAGTTGACCTAAAAAATAATCTAAAACAAAAATGAAAACAGTTGCCTTATCACTTGCAATGAGCATTGCATGCTTAATAACTTATGCTCAAAACCATCAACAAAATTTCCGGGGAAGAGTATTCGACCAGGAATCACTGACACCTTTGATCGGTGCCAATGTCACTATTGAAAATGGTGATCCCAATCTGGGTACAAGCACCGATATAGATGGTGAATTTAGTATTCCCAATGTGCCCATTGGTCGAAATAATATCGTCGTAACCTATCTGGGTTATGAACCGACCATTTTAGGAAATGTACTTTTCACTACCGGCAAAGAGGTGGTTCTTGAAATTCCGATGACTGAATCATTAGTGGAAATGCAAGAAATCGTCGTCAAAGCAAATAGTGAAAAATCAGCCCCCTTAAATGAAATGGCAATGACCAGTGCCCGATCCTTTTCTGTGGAAGAAACTGGCCGTTACGCATCCAGTCTCTTCGATCCGGCACGGATGGCCCAGAATTTTTCCGGGGTGTCAACAACTGGCGGTTCTTCTGACTTATTTAATGAAATTATCGTCCGGGGAAATTCACCACGGGGAGTTTTATGGAGACTGGAAGGGATTGAGATTCCCAACCCCAATCATTTTGGTGGTCTGGGAAATAGTGGTGGTGGGATTAGCATGCTCAGCAGCAGCCTCCTATCTTCATCCGATTTTTACTCCGGTGCCTTCCCCGCAGAATTTGGCAATGCTACTTCAGGAGTTTTTGATCTAAATCTGCGCAAAGGGAATAACCAAAAAAGAGAATATTCCTTTATGCTAGGCATACTTGGAACCGAAGTAGCTACGGAAGGCCCCCTAAGCAAATCAGGCAATGGAAGTTATCTATTTAATTTTAGATATTCTACTTTAGGCATTTTACAGAAAATTGGGCTTAATCCAGCGGGAGATGTTTTACCCGAATACGGCGATTTATCACTTAATATTCATCTTCCTAACTCGGGCATTGGCAATATAAATATATTTGCCTTAACCGGTAAAAATAGGGCCTACTTTGATGTCATACCGGATTCTACCAAATGGGAGTTTTCTGACGATGATGCGGGCTTTAACGAAACGCAAACAGTCGGGACTTTGGGTCTGTCGCATAAAATCCTTTTGGACAACCATAGGTACATCCACACGGTAATCGCGGCATCAACCGACCAAAGTGCCAGTGATGAATATCATATAGATGCCTCGCAAGGCTATCGTTCCATTAAAGAATTTGAAAATAAATTTACCAACACGATCTTTAGACTTTCCTCCACTTTTCACAATAAGATTGATGCGAAAAATAGTTTTAAGATCGGAGCGATCGCCAGTCATCACGCATTCGATTTTTATGCAAGGGATTTTGAAAATAATGGAAAGTATACCACCTTTCTTCAAGATACGGGGTCTGCACAGCAATTTCATGCTTTCACTCAGTGGAAACATCGACTCAACGAAAAATGGACTGCAACGGCAGGTGTTCATGCCAATTATTTAGCTTTGACCAAAAAAGGAAGCATCGAGCCCCGGGTCGCATTAAAATGGCAAGCCACTGAAAAACAAGCGCTATCGATGGCAC
>JABDLW010000284.1 GCA_013001805.1 Saprospiraceae bacterium
CCTCAGCAGATGCTGCTCGATCCCGGGTATTTGGAAGACCGGATGAAAGACATAAGTCTGAAAGCAGCAACTCCATCTCAGAAAATCAAGGAGGGCAAAGTAGATGTGATAGAGAGCGTGGAAACAACGCATTTTTCAATTGTTGACACAGAAGGCAATGCGGTCGCAATTACTACCACTCTAAATAGCTATTTCGGATGCAAGGTCATGGTCAAAGGGGCCGGGTTTTTCCTTAATAACGAAATGGATGATTTTAGCGTAAAGTCTGGTTTTCCCAATCAATTCGGGTTAGTGGGATCAAAAGCCAACGAAATTACTCCGGAGAAAAGAATGGTTAGCAGCATGACCCCTACCATTGTGGAGAAAGATGGAGAATTATTTATGGTAGTGGGGACGCCGGGAGGTGCTACTATTATCACTTCAGTATTTCAGGCAATACTCAATGTGGTTGATCATCAGATGAGCATGCAGGAAGCAGTTGAGGCCAAACGATTTCACCATCAATGGCTGCCGGATCGAATTGTATTGGAGGAAGATGGGTTGTCGGCATCCGTGCAGAAAAAGTTGGTAAAACTAGGTCATGATTTTGAATCCAGAGGGCAGATAGGTCGGGTTGATGCCATTCTTGTGTTGCCTGATAAGAGGTTGGAAGGTGGAGCTGATATTCGGGGGGGCGATCAAGCAGTGGGATTTTAATTTTTGGATAATATGATTTTATTTCATAATATAAATGGAGAGTTAGTTGATGCCAACAAAGCGCGAATCATGGTCCATGATCTAGGCCTGCTGCGTGGTTATGGTATTTTTGACTTTTTTCCTGTCCGCGACGGCAAAGCTCTCTTTGAGGAGGATTATTTTAATCGTTTTTACCGCTCCGCTGATCTCATGAATCTCGAAGTGCCGGTAAGCAGAGCTGATCTAAGTGAAAGAGTAAGGGACCTGTCAGTAAAGAATGGCATAACTTCAGGTTATGTTAAACTGGTACTCACTGGAGGAAATGCAATCGATGGTTTTACCCCGGGGATCAATAATTTATACATTTTACAACATCCCGATATTCCTCAGGTCGCAGACCAATATGAAAATGGCGTAATACTTTTATTTCAAAGGTATCTGAAGGACCAGCCCCAAATCAAGACACTAAATTACTCGAATGCCTTGGTGCATCGACATATACTGCAAGCTAACAATGCCTTGGATATCTTATACCACGATGGGAGGTATATACGTGAAACATCACGCGCTAATTTTTTTATTGTTGACCAGGAAAACCAAATTCATACTTCGCTGGATTATGTCCTTTCAGGGATCACAAGAAAACATGTGATCAGCGTCATTAAGGCTGCGGGATTAATCGTGCAGGAAGCGCCACTCCCTATACACCGGATCTTAAACGCCGCCGAGTGCTTTATCACCAGTACAACCAAAGGTATACTTCCGGTGATCAGAATAGGGACATTTCAGATAGGAGACGGAAAAGCAGGAGAGGTGAGCAAGGCACTCCAGAAAAAGTACATGGCTTATTGTGAAGTCCTGGTGCAGAAAGCCAGCAACACCATAAGATGAATTCGAATTGATTTTGATTGCCGGTTTAACTTAGCACAATAAGGGCAGGCGGCAACATATTGCTTGATCAATTTCATATCTTAGCTGCTATACCAATGTAACCTCAATGCATTCCGTAGGTGAGATGACAGATGAAGACTTGATCTCATATATCAAGCAATCTGCAGACAAAAAGGGATTTTCAGTTCTGTTTAAGCGGTATGCACATTTACTGCTGGGCTGGTGCCTGCGTTATCTTAAAGATCAACAATCGAGTGAAGATGCCGTCATGGATATCATGGAACAATTGATTCAAAACCTGCATCGGTATGAGATCGAGAATTTTAAGAACTGGTTATTTCTGGTGACGCGTAATCATTGCTATATGCGATTAAGAGGTCAAACGCATCTTTTAATGGATGATCTTTCACAACTGGACAGTGAAGATTTTATGGAAAAGCAAGAAGATATGCATCTTCAGATTGAGCAAAAGGAAAATGATCTGCACGAGGCTATTGAGGGCTTAAAAGGTGATCAGAAACGGTGCATTGTACTCTTCTATTTCAAGAAAAAGAGTTATAAAGAAATTGCGCAAGCAACCGGCTTTGAGGAGAAGAAGGTCAAAAGCCACATCCAAAATGGTAAGCGGAACCTCAAGCTTGAATTAGAAAAATCATCCTTTCGCCATTAATGCGCTGAAATATGTCTGAAAAAATATCGAGAAAAGAATTACTGGAGCTTCTGAATAATCCCAAGGAAAATGCAGAGTTGAGAAATGCACTCGATGACGTGGATAAAAAAGCTTTGGAGGGCTACCAATATTTAGCTGATGGTACAGCGAATGAAGCGATTGACAGCCTTTCAAAAAGGTTTGATCAATGGCTCCCCAATCAGGAGATAAGCCGGTCAACACGAACCATTAATACCAGTCGTCGTCGCTGGATTTTGCGTGTTGCCGCTGCAGCTCTGCTTTTTCTCATTCCCGTTTTTTTTCTGCTCAAATCACCTTCTTCCGCCAGAATGGCATCACAATATTTTGAAGCTCCACGCAGCCCCTACTTAAATATGAATAGAGGTGCTCAAGACGAAATCGATAAGGAGTTCTATGATGCGTTTGCTCTTTACGAAAAGAAACAATATCTGGAAGCATCTGAAGCATTGGCAGAACTTTCAGCCAGTTACCCCGATAAGTTGGATTTGCCTTTCTATCAGGCGGTAAGCTTACTCGGTGCAAACCAGGTTGATGCTGCCATCGATATCCTGAAAGTGACTGCTACTCAAAATTACCAGGACCTAGATAGAAGATCTCCCTGGTTTCTGGGATTGGCTTTTTTGATGAAGTCAGATGAAAATGAAGCCAAAGTCTGGCTGCAAAAAGCTGTTGAACTCGACGAACAATATGGAACCGACGCAGCGAGTCTCTTAGAAAAAATGCGATAGAAACTTAAAGTCTTCCCCGGTACGTCAAGTATCGAACCCAATCCTCTTCAAAATCAATGTCATCTAAGCTCTGCAGAAGATGAAAGGACCAGCCCGCCTGCCGGATTCGATCTATGGTTGTTTTGAACCCTCATCTGAACCCCATCGAACTTCACTAAATAGCAGCGGATTATTTTCCCGCAATCCGAGGAGGTAATACCCGCCATCTGACGCTGGCCCGATCACCACATCGTCGGTTTCGAGCAAACTAAAGGCGTGATTTATTAAGTCAGTTGTGATGTACGGACAATCTGCACCGATGATCACCGCGTGCTTGTGCTTGTCTAATATCTCATCAAATGCTCGATGCATTCTGACTCCCAGACTATCTCCAGACTGAATCCTTGCCTCACAATTTGGTGGCACTAATGTTTGATCAATATCAGGATCAAAATACAGGTATGTGGTAAAGTGATCATGATCGATCAGACCGAACGTGATATCTATGAGCTGTTTGTAGATTTCCAATGCTTGTACTTCACCGATCGTTCTGGCAAGTCGCGTTTTTACTTTACCCAGCTCGGGTAACCGGAGGAAAATGATCAGTGCGTTGGTTGAAAAAGAATTCAAAGTGCAGCAATAACTTTATTGGTCCTCTACCTCTTCATTGTTCCCTTTTTCCTTGCGGGAATAAAAGTCGCCTTGCTCTAATTTTCGGGTTACCACTGAATAGGGTCCACTCGCTACCTCCTGATCTTTGCTCAATCCATTCAGAATCTGAATATGACTATCATCCTGAATGCCTGTCTCTACTCGTACCATTTGCAGTGTATCAACCTGACAAACAAAAACAACTTCGCGTAGATCCTCCTCTAAGTCATCGTTATCATCCTTGTTTTTCGATTTATTAATGTCACGGGTCGTAACTGCCAGAATCGGTACCGCCAGGACATCGCGCTCGGTATGGGTGTTTATCTCAACTGTAGCTGACATTCCCGGTCGAAATGGAAAGGGCTTTTCCACCGTGATTAAATCCTGATAGGTTGTTGGATCCATTCGAATTTTAACCACAAAGTTGGTCACCTGATCGGTTGTTAATGCTGCGGCAGTTCCCACCAAAGATGCAGAATTGGCAATTTCAGTAACGGCACCGCCAAATTTTCTATCAAGATACGCGTCTACTTCAATTTCTGCGGTATCGCCAATTGTCACTTTAAGTATATCATTTTCACTTACATCTACTTGCACTTCCATGATGGACAGATTGGCAATGCGCATCATTTCAGTACCGGTCATTTGAATTGTACCCACTACTCGTTCTCCTTCCTCGATATCGAGTTTGGATATGATTCCGTCTACTGGGGCAAATATATTGGTTCGTTTTAAACTTGTTTGTAGCTCTTTGAGCCCTGCTTCCGAACTGGCAATGGCAAATTCATTGGCTTTGATATTTTCCTCAGCTGATCTTAAACTTGCTTCTGCTGCTCTCATGTTCGCCTGTAGAGATTCCAGATCAGATAGTGATGCTTCGAAATCAGCCTGTGACAGTACACCGTCCTCAAGTAATTTCTTATTACGATCATGAATGCGTTTGGCATTTTGAAGTTGCGCTTTTACTTGTGCCATTTGTGCTTTCGCATTTTCGACATTAGACCGGGATATGGCAAGTTGCGACTTGGAACTATTGACCGCAGCTCTACCTCGATCGACAGCGGATTCATAGGCTTCCGGGTCTATACGTGCCAATAGATCACCTATCTTGACGGAATCCCCTTCTTCGATATAGAGATTTACTACCTCTCCGGAAACATCACTGCTGATGACGACCTCCTTCTCCGGAAAAATTTTTCCGCTGGCAGACACCAGCTCTTTGATCGTCCGTTCCGTCACTTTTGTAATTTCTATTTCTTCTCCTTTTACTCGGGTCTTACTCTTATATACGGCAAGACCGATCAAGACTACAAGGACAATTGCAAGTATGATGTATAAGCGGTTATTTTTACGTGCCATGTTTAGTTTAAGGTTATCCTTTTTCCTTGGTAGTAGTCCAGTACTTTTGATCTGAAAATATAGTCATACTTAGCTATGATCAAATCGACTTCAGCCTGATCACGATTGTTTTGTGCCGAAATAAATTCGAAGTTGTTAGCAACTCCAAGATTGTATCGCTTTTCGGTATCCTGGAAAGCAGCCCTGGTAGCTTCGGCGGTACGGAGGGCCGCTTCATATTGTTTCTTAGCCGCTTTGGCATCGGCTATGGACCTTTGTACATCCGTCTTAAGCTGATTCTTTACTTGTTCGTTGGCGATATCACTCCGGACAACATCCAGCTTGGCCAGATCAAGATTTGCCTTGGAACGTCCCTGATTGTATATCGGAACTTGTAAACTCACGCCAAAGCCGTAGCCTAAATTCTGGTTGATTTGGTCCGGATAATTGACTTTGGTAACATCGAAAACAGGTGCCTCAAACTGAATACTTATGGGTTCACCATTCACAAATGCATCCTGGCCCACCAGCTGAGTACCAACTTCTGTTTGATCTCTCGCGGATGATGACCAATTTGAGCCAATACTTCCTCCCATAGACAAGCTGGGTATCATGTTGGTCCTGGCCAAAGCCACACCAATTTCTGCATTCTGCTTCCTCAATTCCCCAGCTCTGATAGATGGCTGCCAGGCCAGTGCTTTTCCGTACACATCACCGGTATTAGCTGCTTCTACATCATAGTCGGCAGGAATCGGCAGGTCCGGGATTTCGATGGTCATTTGGTAGCTGTCATCCAGTTGTAATAACTGTTTTAGGGCCAAATAGGCAATGTCGATATTGTTTTCTGCCGCTACCACCATTTGTTCGTTTTGAGCTGACTGAGCTACCAGATCCAAGCGAGCATTTTTTGGCCGGCTTCCAACCTCGATCAACCGGTCTATTTGCTCTAGTTGACTTTGAATCAGATCATAACTCTTTTGGGCGTTAGTGAGATTTTCCTGTGCAAACAGAATTTGGATGTAAGCCAGAGCAACATCCAGGGATAAATCATTTCTCATTTGTTCTACATCTAGCTCGGCCGCCTGCTTGCCAAGATCCGCTCGTCTGATCTGGTTGGAGATACGGCCTCCATTGAAAAGCACGACACCGGTTGAGACAGAAAAACCCTGGTTACCAAAACTTCGATTGATAAAGTCATTGGTCGTTGGATCCACTCTGCGGCCAAAGCTAAGATTATAACTAGTACTTCCATCGACTGTAGGAAGTCGTCCCTGATCGGCCATTCGCTTATTGATATGAGCCTCGTCGAAGCTGAGTACAGATTGCTTGATAGCCAGACTATTATCAAGTGCATGTTGAACACATTTCTCCAAAGACCAAACTTCCTGACCTATTCCCTGATGAAGGGAAATGCTCAAAAAAAGAGATATTAATAAGAATTTAGGTGCCATATCGCTTGGATTATTCACATTCATTTAATTCACAAGTTTAATCATCCTTGAGTGGAATCATAGCTAAATTATATAAAGAAAGTCCTATCTCGGATCAACAGCCTATTTTTGGCTGATTGCCTGAACACCTATCAACCGATCGTATCTTTGACCAAAAGGACGGTAGTACACTAAAATCGTGTAAAAATTTTCGGTTTCATGCCAATTACCTTCCAGGCGATCGAAATCAATATAACTTTTATCGCGAGGGACCGCTGCGTATAAGTAATCGTAAACCCCTTGCTTCAAAGTTGCCTCCCCGAAGTAAGCCGAGTATCTGTCTTCGTAATGCATCATGTATTGATCATTAAGTTCCCAATTGGTGAAAGCACCAAATATGTAGACATCTTCATCCAAAAGAGGTTGCGGCGTTTGTAAAGAAAAAAGTATATGTGCGTAGTCAGCAGCAACTGGTGAATCGTAGTTATCGAGGGATTGAATAAAAAAACTTCCATTGAGATCCCGGTCACTCCAAAATTTACTGGTACCCCGAGGTTGATCCGGCACCAATTTTATTTCGGTTCCATTGATCTCTTTACTGACCTCCAAGACCTGCCTTGTCGGGTAGTCAAAACTCCGGATATCGAAATGCCGAAACTCCTTGCCGGCGGGAAATTTGTATGCGCCAAGGTTTTCAAAGAAGATCGTGTTTCCAGCGTAGTGGGTTGGTTTCTGATAGATAATAGCGTGATCCCACCTTCCATTTTGAATAATGGTCGCACTTATATTATTTAATATATCTTTCAACTCGGTGTTTGTAAAATCAACTTCGAATGATATTTCATGATGCGTGTTAATATCCTCGACCAGGAAAGGCCGGATTAGTTGGGCATTTATCGAAACCTCTTCCTCGAAAACTACTAGCCGTCTGGTGAGAATCGGTTCATTCGTATCACTATCGTAGACGTGCACCAGATAATTACCGGACTTTGTCCAGGTCTGGTCCTCATTGGGAAAATTTACCCAATAGTGCACGTACGGTATACGTGTATTAAATGAAAACTCGTAATTCTTAATGCGTTGTTCATTGATGGAGGATAAGAACTCAAAATCCTCCAGATCAGATTTTGACCAGTCGGCATTGCAATGTTCAAACCTGTAATACAGATATCTGGCTTCGGTTGCCAAATCGTCAAAACTTAGTCTCAGTGTGCCACCTTGCTGGTAGTTGCTACTGGTGCCAAACCGACCTTCACGATCGCGATAAAATACCTCAGGATTGTAGTCAGCGGGATTGGAAGGATCCCGTACGAAAGAATCTAATGCTGTAAGCAGGTTGGTTCCTAAAAACCCATTACTACTGCCACCAGATTGCCGGAGTTGTGCAAATGCAGGAATATTTTGTAATCCGGGGATGTAGAGTTGTACAGTCCTGATACTTGGCAGATAGGTGTGATCACGGTTTACGAAATCCTGTCCCGTGACATCGACGAGACTGAAGATAAATAATAGAAAAATTAATAGCGAATTCTTTAGCATATGTGAAAAGATTATTTTGCCGGGCTGCACCAGGGATTTCCTTTAATTCTGAAGCGCCAATTCCAAAGGGCACATTCCTCTGCATAGTCAACGCCAACCCGCGGACTGCTTATTATGTCCTTTTTCTTCAGTTTATTCGCGGGCCCTTCAATCCAAATATTATTGGGATAGAGCAAGGACTCACCATTCCAGTCAGTCGTGATTCCGAGTGCCTGACATAGTATTCCAGGTCCATTGGTCAGACGGTAAGAAGATTTCTGCAACTTTCTTCTTGCCAGCATGTGGTCAATTCCGTCAATAGGCTCAATCGCTCTAATTAGTATCGCATGGGCATTGCCGGGGCTTCCCGTGACGACGTTAAATAAATGGTGAATGCCATAGCATAGATATATATAGGCTTGCCCACCAGGTTCGAAAAGAATGGAAGTTCGCTTTGTCAATCGATTGCCATAGGCATGTGAGGCCTTATCTGCCGGCGCCTTGTATGCTTCGGTCTCGACTATTTTTCCGGTTGTCAGAATGCCGCCAAGATTCGTACATAATACAGCTCCCAGCAAGTCTTTACTCCGCGCTACTACATCATTGCTCAAGTAAAACTCTGGATTAACGCAGGTTAGGCTGGTATTAGAATCTTCTCGGTGAATAATTTGGCGCTTCTTTAGTAATCATAATATTATGTGGATGACTTTCGGTAATACCCGCCCCGGAAATTCTGACAAATTTTGCCTGCTGCAGGTCAGAAATGCCACCGGCTCCACAATAACCCATTCCTGCCCTCAATCCTCCAAGATATTGAATCATGACTTCTGCTACGGTACCCTTATATGGAACTCTTCCCTCAATTCCTTCGGGAACCAGTTTCTTTATATCGTCTTCGACATCCTGAAAATATCGATCTTTCGATCCTTTTTGCATGGCACTGATTGATCCCATTCCCCGGTATATCTTAAATTTTCGACCCTCGTAGATAATTGTTTCTCCCGGGGCCTCTTCAACTCCGGCAAAGAGCGAACCCGCCATTACCGTATCTGCTCCCGCAGCAATGGCCTTGACAATATCACCGGTAAAACGAATGCCTCCATCGGCAATGATCGGTATGCCTTTTCCTTTAAGGCCCAGGGATGCATTATAGATCGCTGATAATTGAGGGACTCCCACACCGGCAACGACACGAG
>JABDLW010000318.1 GCA_013001805.1 Saprospiraceae bacterium
CCGCTGAGTTGGTTGAATCCATTGAAAAGGAAGGGGGAAAGGCTATTGCTTTGCAAGCTGATTTGAGAGATCCGGGATCCATTGATCAACTTGTCAAGAGCAGTTATGAAAAGTTGGGACCTATCGATATCCTGGTTCACAACGCCGGGTTGATGTCTCCTGCCTCCATTACGGATATGACCCATGAGCTTTTGGATCATTCCATAAACGTGCACCTTAAAGCTGCCTTTTATCTCACCAAAGCCCTTGCGCCTTCAATGATAGAACGCAAATGGGGCCGGATCATTTGTGTTTCGTCTCAGGCCGCTTTTACCGGTTCGGCAAACCATGCACATTATTCTGCAGCAAAATCCGGATTGATGGGGCTAACTTTTTCCATTGTTAAGGAATTGGGTAGCTCCGGGATAACTGCGAACCTTGTTTCACCAGGTAGAATCCTAACTGACTTGATCAGTCCACATATTGCCGCCCGAAAAGACGAATGGATGAAACAGACACCGCTGAAGAGATTTGGGAAACCTGAAGAAGTAGCCAATGTTATTGTTTTTTTAGCTTCTGATGAATCGGGTTACATCAGCGGTGCAAATATCCATGTAAACGGGGGACTGGTAATGGGGTGATCTACACTTGTATCTTAATTCATTTTTGCACTTTCATTCTCCCTCAAAATAATAGTCGAACCAATGTTCAGCACTTCGCGCTGTGGGTCCAAAAATCCCTGGATATTTTAATTCCGAACTCCACTTTTCCAGGAGTTCCTTTAACTTTTGAGCCGTTTCGGGATGTAGGTCAATCAGGTTCTCTTTTTCATGCAAATCTGTCTCAACATTGAAAAGGTACTCCCGTTCCTTGGAAATAATGTATTTCCAGTCCCCTGATCTTACGGCCGCCTGATCCCAGAAACGCCAGTAAAGTGCTGCATGTGGATCGCCCTGTTCAACTCCGGTCAGGTAAGGAATGATATTTACACCATCCAATTCTTCAGGCACTTTAGTCCCGGCCAATGCCAATGCGGTAGCGGCAAAATCGAATGCCATAACAGGTCGGCGGTATACCTTTCCGCCCGGTAAGCCAATAGGCCAATTGACTACGAAGGGGGTCCGAATTCCTCCTTCAGAGAGCATTCCCTTCTCGCCAATCCATGGGGTGTTTAGCGAACCATCCCATGCGGCTCGGACATTGACGGGAATCTCCTTGAAATTGGGATCCGGATCATGTCCAACTAGTGGGGCACCGTTGTCCCCGGCAAAAAATATAATGGTATTTTCTTCAATCCCATACTTCCTCAGGGTCTCTTTAATAAGCCCGACTCCATCATCAATGGCCGAGAGCATGGCGAGGCACAACCGTCGGCGTTCAGGCATATCCTCTGGGAAACGGCTCAGGTATTTTTCAGTGGCCTCCAGGGGTACATGAGGCGCATAATAAGCCAGGTAAAAGAAAAAAGGATTATCGTGGTTCATGTCGATAAATGAGACCGTTGCCTGGGTCTGGATATCTAAGCGATAATCATCATTGCGAATCATTTGTTTTTCAATACGCTCTCCCTCAAGGGTGTAATTTGCCCAATAGTCCTGCCTTGTTCCCTGGTATACAAAGTCAAATCCCTTTTCGGTTGCCTTATACGGAATCTTCTTACTAAATGGGATGTCTTGTCGTTCGTACCTCTCCTTATTGGCTATTTCAGGCAGGTTTTCCACAATCCAGCGCTTCTGTACATGGTTTGGCTCCAGGTGCCATTTCCCTGCCATCCCAGTCATATAACCTGCATCCTTCATTCGCTGGGCAATCATTTTCTCATCTAAGGGAAAGGGGATGGACTGGTTTTGATCCACGCCGAACCTTTCCTGGTATCGTCCAGCCAACAATCCGGCCCGGGAGGGAACACACTGGGGTGCCGTAACGTATCCTGCCGTAAGAAGCACTCCCTCTTTTGCTAGTTTATCTAGATTGGGTGTTTTCAAATCCTTTTCCTGTCCCTGGATGCCGAGGTCGGCAAATCCGTGATCATCGGTATAAATAATGATTACATTGGGACGATCTGTTTTCTTCTTTTCAGAATCTTGTCCTCTATTCTGGGAACAGGATATTCCAAACAGCAAGGTGCAAATCAGGAGCAGCGTTACATTTTTCATTTTAATTTGTTTATGCGTAGCTGTACATTTTTTGAAGACTAAGTCCTAAGTTAATCAGCAATCACGCAAAGCCAATCGAAGAGCTAATAAAACAGAAATAAAAGGAGGTACCATTGAGTATTAAAATAGCTATAATCGGGGCTGGAGGCAAAATGGGATTGCGGACAGCAAAGAATATGAGAAAACTGGACGAATACGAGATCCTACATGTCCAGAAAAGTGGGCCGGGACTAAGGCGTTTAAAGAATCAAGGGCTGGAAGTTGTTTCTTTGGAATCTGCGATGCCGAAAGCTGATGTTGCGATTCTTGCCATACCTGATGTGGCAATTGGACGGGTCAGTGAAGAAATTGTTCCAATGTTGCCGAGTGGTGCAATGGTATTATGTCTGGATCCGGCTGCAGCTCACGCTCAGCGATTGGCCATTCGGGAAGACCTCTCATACTTCATTACGCATCCTTGTCATCCACCCCTCTTCAATGACGAAGTTACTGAAGATGCCCGCAAAGACCATTTCGGCGGAGTACATGCCAAACAGCATATCGTCTGTGCTCTTTTTCGCGGACCTGAGGGCGATTATCAAAAGGGGGAGAAGATCGCCCGGGCGATGTTTGCACCTGTTATGAATGCGTATCGCATGACAGTCGAACAAATGGCCATTCTCGAGCCGGCGCTCGTTGAAACAATTGGAGTAACCATGTTAATCGCCGTTCGTCAGGCGCTGGAGAAGTCAATACAAATGGGAGTCCCTGAAGATGCAGCGCGTGAATTTCTATTTGGTCATCTGCGGATAGCCATAGCTCAGGTGTTTGGTTTTGTCGACTACCCGATGTCAGACGGTGCCCAGTTGGCCGCCAAACAGGCATTTGGAAAAATCTTCCGTCCTGACTGGCTGGAGAACGTGATGAATATGGAAAGGATTGCTGAAAGCGTTGCTGAAATCACCCGACGTGAATAGGCTTAAAAAATCCTGACCTGGTCAGCTTTCTAGGTTTAATGGAATCAGCCTATTGATAATTCCATACCCCAAAATCATCCATACGACATGCGTTCAAGGACAGACAACATAGGTGAATGACGATAAGTGAATTAAGGCTTGAAATGGATATGATATGAAAAAAAATCGTGGTTAATTGAAGGGCTTATTATTATTTTGATCTCTGTCATCTTTACTTTGCCTCGATCGGATGCGATCAGATTGGAATAAGATGAAAGCCGGGTCGCGTCAGTTACAACGGTGACGGAGGTGAGAAAGGAACGGCGGGACCGGCAGCCCTGTGAGGAAATCGGACGCATTGCGGTCAATATAATGTTAAACCGCCTTGCCCATCCGGAGTTTGCACCTATTCGGGTATACTTGCAGGGTGAACTGGTGGTCCGCTTTTCTTCTTCTTCAAAGCAATAAATGCTAGCGTTTAAATTTTGTCCAAATAAATCTTCAAAATTGGGAATGGAACCCTTCTGACCATTTTTGGACTAAAATCACCATTTTTTGTTGGAATGGCGGCCGTGTGTTTATAG
>JABDLW010000319.1 GCA_013001805.1 Saprospiraceae bacterium
TTTCCGCTATGCCTGATTAATTTTTCAATGGTGAGACCTTCTACGTATTCCATGACGATAAAAGCGTAATCCTGAGTGTGGATGTAATCAATAAATTGAGCGATGTTTGGGTGACTTATCCGGCCTAATGTATCTGCTTCGTTTGCAAATCTTTTTGCCATTTCCAACCGGTGTAACCATTTAATCGCCACCAGCTGGCCGGTGCTGCGGTCGATGCATTTAAAAACATCGCCCATAGCACCGGATCCAAGTAATTCCAAGACCATATATCCGTGAAGATTGAAGTTTATATCTCTCGCTTGCATGATCTATTTGTAATTGGTGGTGGAGAATATTATTGAATTACGCGTTGCGTTTTCATTAATTCCATTCCGTAGCTGATCGGTACGGCAAAAGATATGGCAGTTGCACCATCCCACTTTCCGGAGGTAAAAATGGCAATGACATTTCCGTTTTTGTCGAAGACCGGTCCGCCACTATTTCCAGCTCCCGTTTCGCTGGTTGTCAATTGATATACATCGCCGTAGGTGCTGTAGTATCCGGCAGTGTTGGTACCAGAGAGTTCAGATTGTCCTTTGATCACTTTGCCAATCGTGCAGTCAGTGACGGTAGGATCAGGCACCTTGATATACTGGGCATTCATATTAAACACATCATCACTTGACTTCGCGATAATAGCATCTGGTGAAATCCCCGGATATCCCATAACCACTACTTTTTGTCCTGCGGCAATCTCAGCATCGTTATCTTTCAGCGTAACTGCTTCGAGTTCACCAGGTAAGTCTATTTTGATCATGGCTACGTCGTGGCTATTGGAAACCCGGACAATTTTGGCAGGTGTACGGAGATCGTTCTTGGCAAATGTCACATCCATATAGGTCACTTGTCCCTCGAGAATTTTTCCGGAGATGGGTTTTTGTCCGAAAAATTTTGACTCAGCCGGTACCCAATCCATCGGTGGATACTTCACTGTGCCGGATGGCTCAAGACCTTTTTCAGTGAATCGCAAGAGAATACCGTTGGCTGCATCCGGTGGAAAGCTATAGGAAGTATTCCACGGTGCGGCGACATGCCGGTTGGTGAGAATAAAACCATTTTTGTCAACCACAAACCCGGTACCACTTGCTTGTGAAATGGCAATAGGACGGCCAGCTTCGATATCTTTCTTTAAACCTAAAAATGGCTCGATAGCACCATTGACTTCGATGTACAGGGGCACCTCAAAAACCTGCTTCGTCTTTTTATCCTCTTGCAGCATATACCGGTGGTAAACGTCGTCTCCGGTGGTCGTATTAATTAGTTTGTAACCAAACTCGATAAAAACAACTTTGTTGGTATTCTCGCTGGCAATTTTGGCCGGATCAAAAAAATCGGATACCGTATGATTATTGTTTACGATGACTTTGCCAGGAAATAATTTGTCTTTAAATGCAAATCCCAATGTGGATAATATCAGCGATATACCGGCCAATGAAGCCACTAGAGTGGTTGCGGATCTTCTGCGCTCCAGGTTAATCGCCCTTTCGAAAGTTTGTTTTCCAATGGATTCTTTTGGACCATTCTCCAATCCGGCAATTTCACTGGGCACTAATTCTTCCGTCGCTTTACTCTCATGAATGGGTATCAGTCTGGTAGCGGCCATATGACTCTCAGGACGAGGGTTAAGCTCAAAGACAAAAGTGGGTCCGTGCAAACCCAATTGTACCGTATCTCCCGCTGTCAGTTCAGTTGGTTGGGTGAGTTTACTTCCATTCACATAAAGTCCGTTGGTGCTGGAGATATCCTCGATAGAAAAGTTTTCGAAATCAGACCAGGTGATGACGGCATGCTTGCGGCTGACCATGCTATCTAGTTCGGGATCAAACTGTATCTGATTGGAACTATCCCGTCCCAGAGTGATTTTTTCTAAATTCTCAAAAGACAGTTCTTCAACTTGATTAGCCTTGCTGCCTTCGACGTGTTTGATGATGATTTTTTTTATTTCTTTTTTCATGATATTTTAATTTTCATTTGTTTAATACAAAGATGCAGTGGCTAAAGGCGTTGGGAAATACGCGAAAGTGTACAAAGTATCTGGGGTAAGCATGTATTCCGACGTATAGGAAAACCTGTATATACTCTCCGGCTGCGCAAGTCCTGAACCTCTAATATCTTGACAAACAGTGCTTTATCAGCGGATTGCGCCGGCTAGGGTTACTTTACTCATTGGGACTTGAATCATAGGTGATTTGGGCGATACTTTCCACAGGCGTTGCAAGAACACAAGCATTATACTGGCTATCCGGGACCGGTATCATATCGGCTTTATACCCGG
Organism: Saprospiraceae bacterium; assembly: GCA_013001805.1. GTDB lineage: Bacteria > Bacteroidota > Bacteroidia > Chitinophagales > Saprospiraceae > JABDMH01. The sequence goes on from JABDLW010000319.1 coordinate 2,315, forward strand.
AATTTCAATGGAAATCCAGGTGCCGGCACTACTTTTTACCTTTAGTTCAGCTTTAAGTTTGGTCACGAAAGAGCGGATGAGGCGGTAACCCAAAGATTTGCTTTTCTGGACAGAAAAATCCACTGGCAGACCGATGCCATCATCTTTGACTTCCAGTAAAAGCCCATCACCATTATGTTTTAGTTTAAGATCGATCTGGCCGTGGTCCTGCTTAAAAGCATACTTGAGGGAATTGGTTAAAAGTTCATTAATTATTAAGCCCAGGGGAATAACCTGATCTACATCGAGCTTCAGGTCATCGACCTGGAGGTTTAGTTTTACTTTATCCGTTTTAATGTTATATGAATCAAAGAGGCTTCGAGCCAGCTTTTCTAAATACTCTTTTGTCGATACGCCGATCAACTTGCCTTCCTGATAAAGGTTTTGATGTATCAAAGCCATAGATAAGACCCGGTTTTGACTATCCCTTAATGCAGCTGTGGCAATTTCATCATTCAGGGCACGGGATTGCAGGCTAAGTAATGAACTAATGACCTGGAGATTATTTTTGACCCGGTGGTGAATTTCCTGAAGCAAAGTCTCTTTTTGCCTTAGTGAGTCTGCAATGATTTTATTTTGTGCTTGGATCTGCATATATAATCTGAATAAAATAAAGGATAAGATAGTAAATAGGCTGATGGCTGTAATGGCGTAAATATTGCGTCGACGAAGGGACTGGACACGGAGGTCACTCACTTCTTTTTCAGCATTTAGCAGGGCAATTTGATTATCTTTTAATGCTTTTTCCTTATCAAATTCATATTGCATTTGCAGCTGTGTGTGGGCCCGGAGAGATTCCCGGTTAAATACGGAATCCTTTATTTCTGTAACTTTTTCCAAATAAGTCAAGGCTGCCGCAGGTTCTTTATCACGGTTTATTTCATAAAGACTCTGGTATAATCGGGCCAGTGGTTCTATCTCACCGGCTGCGAGAGCTATTTCCGTGCCTTCTAGTAAATATTCCTCAGCTTTTCTCAGATCGCCTAGTCCATGGTAAGCTCGTCCTAATTGCAGTAAGCTAAATGCCTGCGAGTGTTGATTTCCGGTATTTCTAGCTAATTCCAATGCTTTGATATTGAGATCCCGGCCTTTTTCAAAATCACCCTGGTTGTTGGCGATTTCTCCCAGATTATTATAACTGGTCGCCTGTCCCATCAGATCGTTCACCTCTTTTTTTAGTTCCAATGATTTATTATGGTAGAAAGTAGCCGAGTCAATAATGCCCATTTCATTATAGGTGGTAGCAAGATTGTTGTAGGTAAGTGCGGCGCTATAAGGATCATTTAAGCCCTTTTTAATTTCGAGTGAGCGCCGGTAGAAGTCAACGGCTTCGTTGTATGTTTTTTGGGCCTGGCTCACCATACCCAGGTTGTTAAGAACTGATGCCTGAGCCGGCAAGTGATTTATCAGCTCGAATTTTTTCAGGGCATGTAAAAATGCATCAAGTGCTGCCAGCAGATTTCCTTCTTTTTTATATACCAGACCCAAGTTGTTGGTCACTCCTCCAATCCGCAGGGTGTCATTCAATAGTGAATACAGTACCAATGCCGTATCGTAGTACTGCAATGCCTGTTGCAATTCTCCCTTAGTTTCTGCCACCATGCCCAGGTTATTTAAAATAAGTGCCCGATTGGATGAGGGTGACTCAGCAACGGAGAGTGCTCCGGCCTTTTGGAAATGAAAATGTGCCGAGTCCAGATATCCCAGTCGATAGAATGCGCTGCCCATGGCTATGTTTAGCCGTTCCTGTGCTTTGATGTTCTCGCTTTCGATTGCTAGCTTCAGGCCTTGATGACCGAATTTGGTGGCTTTCAGACTTGCCGTGTCCCGGTGCATTTCTGTGAGGTTGAGATATATCTCCAATCTGTTTTTGATATCGGATGTTGAAATTAATTCTTGTTTTAAGCTATCGACTATACTGATTTGCGACTGCACCTTCCCGACTGGGATTAGCAAGAACACAATTACAAGTCGCGTCCATGACAGCATGACAAATCCTAATATTGGAGATTCGATATAGAATCTATTTGCAAGAGCGTATGATGGTAACCGACTCATATTGTCAATTTTCGGGGTATACCACGTAAAATTAAACATTCGTGACTAAGCCAGGGATGGTGTAAGCGTTAGATTCAGCATGCCTCCGGTATTTACATGGCAGAATTTGAAATCTCGTTTACCCGGGATGCCTAGATTTGGAGGGTTGTAAGCGCCGACAATAAGAGTGGTTTTTTTAGTTTTATATTTGGCCTATGGAATTTGATTGGATTTTCTTTGACTGCTTCAATACGCTAATCGATGACTTTGATCACACCGGTGACGAAAGCGGCATGAGGCCTATATCTCATATCCCGGCAAATCACGGATTGTATGAGTCACACGACCACTTTCATTTGGAATACTTGCAGTGGCGGGTGGATTATTGGGCCAAAGGAAACAACGATGAGGTGCTGCTGCCGGACCGGTTTCGCAGTGTTTTGCAAAGTGCCAAAGACCGATCGGGATCTACCGTTAAGGTAGCTTCAATTATTGATGAAATGATGGAGGCCTTTTACAGTTTGTATCCTAAAACCGTCCGAAGGTCTCCCGAAATTGAATCCATATTGTCGAATTTTCACGGTAAAGTGGGAATGGGTGTGGTATCCAACTTCTTTTTGCCGTCATTTCCGGAAAGGCTCTTGCGAGAACATCAATTAGATCAATATTTTGATTTTATCATTGATAGCGCCCAAATAAAAGTTAAAAAACCCGGTCGGAAAATCTATCAGCACGCACTTGATTTAGCCAAAGTGGGACAAGAGAATCGAGGCCGTGTTTTATTTGTCGGAGATAATTTCAGGAATGATGTGAAAGCACCAAGAGAACTCGGTATGCAGGCATTGCACT
>JABDLW010000322.1 GCA_013001805.1 Saprospiraceae bacterium
GAATGGCACCCGTCCAGTCATCATGCAATTTACGCGGAGCTTCCCAGGTACGGCCGCCGTCTACACTTCGTACTGCATACGTAGGTAACTTTGCATTGGGAGAATCGTGAATTACAGGATCCCAATCCCAATTCAAGCGTTCTATATTGTTGGCAAAGGCGAGAATTAATGTACCGTTCCTGGTACAAATCAAGGCGCGCTCAGGTCGAACTTCATATGCATTCTCATAGTTAAATAGCGCATGAGATGTCCAGGTCTTACCTTCATCGGAACTGATAAGGCATTCTGTTTGGTTTACGGTCACAATCTCTCCATTCTTAGTACGGACGAAAGGGCCGTAGCCAATTTCGGTCATCTCTGTTGCCTTTGGGTGATACTTTATTTCGGCAGGAGGTGAATAATCATGCGATAAGGGTTCCAGCACCTCATCAGGAAAACTGAGAAATAACACCGGAAGAAGAAGTGAAGAGATATATGGCTTCATTATTTGTATTTTTATTTTTGATCAGGCTGCTGTAGTCGCGTTGTAAAAAAAAAATCATTGGCCCATAAAATCTGATTCCCGGAGCCTGATTCTTAAGTCACTAAACATGGTGGTGATCCAGAGTTCTCCGGGTTTTGCCTCAAAAACATAAGGGTAAGAAACTTGCCTGGTATCTCCCGCCACTTTGGCGATGACTTCGGGGGAACTCCAGGTGTTGCCATCATCTTCGGAAAAAGAGATGGACAATTCCTGACGGTGATTACTGGTGCGAACTTCAGACCATTGATTATCCCCTCCACTCAAGGGAAAACATTCCGTGCCTTCAGGAAACCTTTGATTGTACACCAGCACCAATCTTCCACTTGCCAATCGTTTCATAAGGCCGGGTGCGGAACTAGCTTCGATGCTGGTTGGTTTAATGTCAGTCCAGGTGATTCCCTCATTGACAGAGGTGGCTTGCCAAAAAGTTCCCCAATTGGTGCGCATGAGCATCTTAATACTGAGATCCGCCATTTGCTCCATGGTCCCTTCGGTTACGCCGCTGTGGTGACCGATCCCTCCCAAATCAATGATATTACTGCGTTCCCAGGTTTCACCCTCATTCCTTGAAGTATAACTAAGCACCGTGTGATGACCCGGATTATGGCGCATCATCATCGAAGGGAAAATCACATTACCATTTTTGGTTTCGATCATATCCCGGATGGCTCCAGTGTGCTCTGTGTGCAGCGTTTGAAAATTTTGCCAGGTTTTTCCGCCATCAAGGCTGCGGACGGTGCAGGTGGGAAGTATAGCACCAGGAGAGTCAGAGATTTCCTTATTCCAATTCCAGTTTCTCCGGGCAGCGAGATTCATAAAGGCAAGAATAATCGTTCCATTTTTCGTTTTTAGCAAAGCACGTTCATCAGATATCTTATATTTTTCCGGTTGATTGAAAATCTCGTATTCCTGCCAGGTCTTTCCTTCATCGGAACTAATAAGAGATTGAGTATCATCTACGGTGACGGTGAGAATATCACCATTCTCCAGCCTTATAAAAGGGCCCATCTTTAAACCCGGAATTTCCGTAACTTTCTCATGTAAAATAAATTCATCTTGCAGGGGTGTTTCCATCCTGACTCCGTGGTCTTCTTTGACCTGGTTACCAGAGAACAGCATCATTAAAATTGGATAAAAAAAGCAGTAGGTCATAAGATTTTTCATTTTATATGGGGAAAGATAATCATGGTAAAATAATCCCATCCGCTGGAAATCTAGCACCCGTATCCTCTAACCATGTGGCCAGCATTTTTTGCATTTTTCTGGCAACTCTTGGTTGTTGATCAGCGAGATTATTTCGCTCACCCAAATCAGAGGATAGATCATAGAGTTCTATTTTTGCGGTTTTATATTCATAAATCAATTTGTAGTCTTTCCAGCGGACCGCCCCTTCAAATCGCCTATGGGGATAATGCCAACACAAGTATTTGTGGGGAGACCGGCCGGAAGTACCCGACAACAATTTTTTAAAACTTTTGCCATCTAAATGTTGCGCTTTCTCCAGAGACAGATCTGACAGATCCAGCAACGTGGGATAAAAGTCATCAGAAATTAGCAGGCTTTCACATTTGCCTTGGGCTGGTATTTTTTCCGGATAGCGAATAATTGCCGGCACCCGGATACCCCCTTCATAAAGATTATGCTTAGCTCCCCGCAAGGGTGCGTTAGACGTCACCGAATGTTTACCTCCGTTATCCGATGTAAACACCACAATGGTGTTTTGACGGAGTCCCAATGCATCGATTTCAGCTAGTACACGACCCACATTTTCATCCATATGTTGGACCATGGCTGCATATTCGGGAAGGTTTTGGTGAACCCGCGATCCAAAATTCATTTCATCTTTTCCCAAAATGCCAAGATCGGCGATTTTCTTGCGATACTTCTCTACGACTTCGGGTTTAGCATGCAGCGGAGTATGCACAGTATGGAAAGATAAATAGGCAAAAAACGGAGTCTCCCGGTGCTCCCGGATAAATTTTATGGTTTCATCAGCAAATCGATCGGTCAAATATTCATTCTCCGGTCCATCTTCCATATGGGTTAGATGATGCGGACTAAACATGAGTGTTTCCAGCTGGTCAACCGGAGGCACCCGGTCAGGGTATAACATTTTCCAGGCATTCTTAGATGTCAAACCACCTAAGGCAAGGTCAAATCCTTGATTACCTGCCCAATGTTCCTGCTTATAGCCAAGGTGCCATTTACCAAAAAAGCCGGTCGAGTATTTATTTTTGCTGAATGCTTCAGCAATGGTAAACTCTTCCAAGGGGAGGGCATGGGT
>JABDLW010000338.1 GCA_013001805.1 Saprospiraceae bacterium
CAATGGAATAATAATGCACAAATTCTGGTCGAAGGGCTTGGTCTGGGTATTCCGGCCAATAATAGTTCTGATCCAAGACATCAGGCCGGAAATGATGAGGAATACACGCTTGGTGCCGGGGGTGAAATTTCGAGATGGCCTAATTCCCTGGGCTTGGCTGCCAGTTTTGATCCGGGTTTAGTCCTGCAATTTGGAGATATTGCATCAAAAGAATATCGTGCGTTAGGAATCGCCACCGCATTATCACCCCAGGTGGATTTGGCAACAGATCCCAGATGGTACCGCTTTAGTGGCACTTTTGGGCCAAGCCCGGAGCTATCTATTGGCCTAGGCCGGGCATACATTGATGGTTTTCAGACATCATCCGGCCATAAAATAATCAGTGGTGGGTGGGGTTATGAAAGTGTTAATGCCATGGTGAAGCATTGGCCAGGTGGTGGTACCGGAGAAGGAGGCAGAGATGCCCATTACGGTTTTGGAAAATTTGCGGTATTTCCCGGTAATAATCTGGATACACAGATCAGACCATTTACCGAAGGAGCATTTGCGCTTAAAGGAGGTACGAAAATGGCGTCGGCAGTGATGCCCTACTACACGATCTCTACCGGGCAGAATCCGGAAGGTGAAAATGTGGGGAATGCCTTCAGTAAACACATGATAACGACTCTACTGCGGGAAAAATACCAGTATGACGGAGTAGTGTGTACTGATTGGGGTGTAACTAGACCTGATGAAGGGATGGCGGCATTTGGACGGACTCCCTGGGGTGTGGAACACTTAACTGAGGCCGAACGGCATTACAAAGTGCTGATGGCCGGTTGTGATCAATTTGGAGGCAACAATGACGTCGAACCTGTTCTGGAAGCCTATCAAATGGGAGTCACCGAATTGGGAGAAGAGGTTATGCGAAAGCGATTTGAGCAATCTGCTGTTCGCCTGCTCAAAAACATTTTTCGTGTGGGCCTTTTTGAGAATCCCTATCTTGATTTAGAAGAAACCAAAATGGTAGTCGGTAATCCTGAATTTATGCAAGCCGGCTATGAAGCACAACTTAAATCGATTGTTTTATTAAAAAACAAAAATCAGGTACTTCCGGTAACGAATGCAACAAGGGTTTTCCTGCCAAAGCGATACGTTCCGGCATCTGAAAACTTCTTCGGGGCTCCGATACCAGAGAGTTGGGAAGATCCAATTTCGTCAGATCAGGCAAGAAAATATTTTGCAACAACCGATGATCCCGCTAATGCAGATATCGCGGTCGTTGTCATTAATAATCCAGAGAACGGACGTACAGCAGGCTATAGTGATGAGTTGGCAAAAAAAGGTGACAATGGCTTTCTTCCCATTAGTTTACAGTTTGGATCTTATCAAGCCATTGATGCCCGTGATCCTTCATTAGCTGGTGATAAGCGGGAGCATGACGTGCTCAACCGAACCTATAAGAATAAGACAGTTACTGCCCGGAATGTAAGTGATCTGGAATTGATCAGAAAAACAGTACAGGACATGAGAGGCAAACCGGTAGTTGTCATATTGAGAATGTCTAATCCAACCGTGGTTGCTGAGTTTGAAAAGGAAGTAGATGGCTTAGTCATCAATTTTGGGGTACAGAATCAGGCTCTTTTAGACGTACTCTCAGGTGCAGTGGAGCCTTCCGGTTTATTGCCATTGCAAATGCCGGCTAATATGAAAACGGTCGAAACTCAAATGGAAGATGTGCCCTTTGATATGGAGACGCATAAAGACTCAGAGGGGAATAGTTACGACTTTGGCTTTGGATTAAATTGGAAAGGAGTCATTCAGGATGGTCGGGCTGATAAGTACCGAAAAGGAAAATTATTGCAATAGGTAATATCAAAATATGCATAATCGAAGAAATTTTATTAAAAATGCCTTAACTCCATTGGCGATTAACAAATTGACAGGTATGCTTGAATTTGATAAAATCAAGAATATTGGGATCCAATTGTTTTCACTACCGAAATTATTAGAAGACGATTTTTTGATGACCATAAAAATGTTGGCGAAAATAGGCTACACCGAATTGGAATTTTTCGGGCCGTATTCGTTCAGTCACCCAGCTGCCCATGAAGGTTGGAAAGTAATCACTCCAATGTTAGGCTTTAGTGGAAGCGGATATTTCGGTAAAGACATTCAGGAAATTAAAATGATTTTGGATGATCACGATATGACCTCACCTTCGGCGCATACTGATCTGAACACGCTGATCCACCATATGGATCAAATGGCCGAAGCTGCTCATATACTCGGACATCAATATGTTATCCTGCCGGCTATCCCGGATGATCGCAGACAGTCTTTAGATGATTACAGCCGAATTGCCGAAACCTTTAATCAGATCGGAGAAAATGCAAAAAAGGCAGGAATAAAGTTTACCTATCACAATCATGGGTATGGGATTAAGCCTTGGGGTGAAGTAAGTCCACTGGAAATTATTTTTAATGAGACGGACCCGGAATTGGTCTTTTTTGAAATGGATATTTATTGGACGGCTGCCGGTGGTGCCGATCCGGTCAGCTGGTTAAGGAAATATGGATCCCGCTACCGGCTCTTGCATATCAAAGATATGAAGCCCCGGAAAGAATTTTCCGGAGATGGAAATGACGCACCTCAATGGATCGAGTTATTTCCCTTTATGACCTCTGCCGGTGATGGTGATTTAGGAGTTGAGGAAATTGTTGAAACAGCCCAGTCCACTGGTGTTGAGCACTTTATTGTAGAGCAGGATATGGTGGTAAATCCGGAGAGAGCATTAGCACGGAGTTTTGATTTTTTAAATAAAAAGATCTGATCGGAAATTAGACAGCTTGCAATTATTCAAGTTGCTTCGATGAACTCAGGTCATACCAATTGACATTCCGGGTAATGTACATGGTCAATGCCAGAATGGTGGTCAGGCCAATACTTCCTATGAGTAATGCGTAATCCTGAACCTGCAATGTTACATAAACAAAACTGTATGTAAAAGATAGGATAAGAACTAAAACTAAAACCTGTCTCGCATGGGGAAGGATATATCTGGCGTACAATCCGATCAGTCCGATAATTACCAAACTGGAAATGAGATAGGCCGCATTAAAATTCAGATGTTCAGAAATGGATACCAGTAAAGTATAAAACAGGCAAAGAGCCAGCCCGATTAAGATATATTGAAAGGGATGTACCTTTCTTTTACTGAAGATTTCGACAAGGAAAAAGGTCAGAAATGTTAATGAAATGGCAAGCAGGGCATATTTTGCCGAGCGCATTGCTTTCTGATAATCATTGATCGGAACGAGTAATTCGACGCCAAATGATGAAGTTTGGATCGCATCGATATTCCTATCC
>JABDLW010000363.1 GCA_013001805.1 Saprospiraceae bacterium
GTTCAATCGCCTGAAGACAAAGGGACTTGCGACTATTCGATTTTTCCGTGAGTAGGCGAGAATCCATATTCCGAAGCAGATCTACCGTTTTCTGCGCCATACCCGCCGAAATCAGAAAGTGGGCCAAATAACCCTCTCTTACCGGCTACATTTGGTGGTATGAATAACAAAAACAGCAAAAATATAAACATGATGAGGTCAAATCTTTACAATAAAATAGCATGTCCCAAAACTACTTTTAGCTCCTTCGAGGAGTTAGCATGGGTAAAGAATCTTAAGGTTCGCTTGATGGGAGCCATTCTTGGAATAATGGCATTAACCCTTTTAACCCCAGGTTCAGGTTATGGTCAATCGTCTTGTCCTAAACCGGTTACCTTCAGTACCGCTTGTACAAGTGGCATCGCCCAGTGTGGATCGACCGGAGGAAGTTGTTCGTATACGACCAGTTTCTCTACATCTTTTACTGGCAATAACAAATACGTCAGCATTACTATTTATGCTAATGGTTCTCAGGTACATCAGGAATGTTTGGGTCCTTTGTCCTCTGGGACGCAAACGTATTCCGTTAGTTATAATGCAGCTTGTGGTGCATCTATTTCGGGAAGTTACGTGGCTTATACCAACAGCTCTAGTAAGAATCCATGCGGAGGAACGACTTGTGAATCAGGTACGTGCTCTAACGGAGTATGCGGACAATCTATTCTGCCTATTACGCTTAAGTCATTTGATGCGAGGATGGAAGGAAAGCAGGTTGAATTAGAATGGATTACTTCCTCTGAACAAAATAATGACCACTTCAGACTAGAAAGATCAAAAGATGGTAATAATTGGTCAGGTATCTACACCATGATGGGATCGGGAAATTCCAATATTGAATCAAGATATGAAGTGATGGATGATTTTCCATTTTCGGGACTTAACTACTACCGGTTGATCCAGGTTGATTATGATGGTACTGAGAATGTTTCAGGAATTATTTCAGTAAACGTTGATATTTTGCAAAGGCCTTTCAAATTCGAACATGCCACTAATAGTATTGTGATTTCAGATCAGCTAACTGAACCAGTATTGACGGCTGTAATCGATTTGCAGGGACGAATCATCTCAAGTCAGCGTGTATCCCCGGGTTCAATTCTTCCGCTTGAGGAAATGAGCACCGGCATGTATGTGATCCGTCTTTATTCCAAAGAAATCAATCACTCAGAGAAGATCCTGGTAAATAGATAGTAACCGGGATTTTACCACCTGGAAAGTACGATACATAAAATTAAACTTGGAGATGTTAACGGTAGGTTGACACCTCCTTTTTTCTGTGCGTACTGGGTCATCAAACGCAAATCATAGTGAAAATGTACGGCACCGGACCAAATGCGTTAAAAACGAATCTGGGGCAAATTGATGTGACCTGAGTTTTGGATAATATAAATTCTTGACGTTATCTTCATTGATCATCTAAAAATTGATGACCGATGAAAAAATTTGATGCCATTGTTATTGGTTCCGGTCAGGCGGGAACTCCTTTAGTTTTTCAGTTAGCTGAACAAGGCCAGAAAGTGGCTTTTATTGAAAAAGAGCATTTTGGTGGCACCTGCCTTAATGTGGGGTGCACACCTACCAAGGCTTATGTGGCGAGTGCCCGAAGAATGTTTGAAGCCAACCATGGTCCCGATCTTGGTGTTATAATTCCCCCTGGTACTCGAATTAATCTGCCGGCGGTAAAAAAACGTAAGGATGAATTGATTAAGAAGTCTGTTTCAGGGATTGAAGATGCAGTGGAAAAAAATCCGAATATTACCACCTATTTGGGTGTGGGTTCCTTCACTGGTCACAAGAAAATCAGTATTAATGGGGAGGAAATTGCTGCCGAAAATATTTATATTAATGTGGGCGCCCGTGCCCGAAGATCGGAAGAATACCGAAAGGCGGGAGCTCTGACAAATCAAGAAATACTGCAATTGGATGAATTGCCAGATCATTTAGTAATTGTCGGGGGAAGTTACATTGGTCTTGAGTTTGGACAAATGTTTAAACGATTTGGAAGTGAGGTTACCATCATTGAACGCAATGATCGCATTATTTCCCGCGAAGATGAAGAAGTGTCCAGAACGATTAAAGAAGTGCTGGAGGGAGAGGGAATTAATTTCCGATTGAATGCTACATGCATGGGAGCAAAACGCCTGGCCGATGGTAAAATATCTACTAACGTCGATTGCCGCGACGGAGATCCCCAGGTCATCGGAACTCACCTGCTATTGGCCATGGGCAGGGTACCTAATACCGACCTGCTAAATCTGGAGTCCACCGGAGTGAAAACCGATGAACAAGGGTATATAGAGGTGAATGATTTTCTGGAAACCAATATTTCAGGCATTTATGCTTTGGGTGATTGCAATGGCAAAGGTGGATTTACACATACAGCCTATAATGACTATGAGATCATCGCCGCAAATGCTTTCGGCAAAAACGCTCGAAAAATCTCGGACCGGATTACTACCTATGGTTTATTTGTGGATCCGCCTTTAGGCCGTGTAGGCATGACACTGGCTCAGGCGGAGAAAAGTGGCAGAAAAATCAAAGTAGGTCATCGCCCGATGAGTCGAATTGCCCGGGCCAAAGAAAAGGGGGAAACACATGGTTTTATGAGCGTAATCATTGATGCAACTACCGACAAAATACTGGGAGCCGCTGTGTTGGGAACGGGAGGAGATGAAATTATAAGCGGTATTTTAAATATCATGTACGCCGATAAACCCTACACAGTTATTCGCGATTCGGTCGTGCCCCATCCCACTGTTTCTGAACTCATTCCGACCATGCTGGAGGGGCTTAAGAGCAAAGATTAATTTTTCTAATAAAGTCCGAAATGAATTTTTAATAATAAAAACATGGCAATGGTGAAGGTTTTATTTGAACCTTCTTAAAGTCGTTTTACCTGATTTATGGCAACCATTCTTTAATTATAATTAGCCAGCGATCTCTGTGCCTCAGTTGGAATTAATTAAGTGAATAGAAATTTGGCACCTAAATATTGAATGTGCGTATTTTTACTTTATAATTTGAAATGTCTACAGTGCGATTTATTATTTTCTTCTTTTTCTCGGCCTGCATGACTCAATGTGTGGAACGATCATTTGATTCACAACAACCCAATGTGATCATTCTCCTCTCTGATGACCAGGGTTGGGGTGATTTTAGCTTGCATGGAAATAGGAATCTGGAGACACCAAACATAGATCAATTAGCCAGAGAGGGAGCCAGATTTGAAAATTTTTATGTGGCACCGGTATGTTCTCCTACCCGTGCCGAAATGTTGACCGGCCGCTATCACTTCCGGGGCGGTATCTCTGGCACTTCTGCCGGTGCCGAAAGACTGGATTTAGATGAGAGAACACTGGCGGATATTTTTAGGCAAGCGGGTTATGCTACCGCCGCTTATGGAAAATGGCACAATGGGATGCAATCTCCATATCATCCGAATAGTAGGGGATTTGATGACTTCTATGGTTTTTGTTCTGGCCACTGGGGTGAGTATTTTGATCCAATGTTGGAACACAATGGCGCATTAGTTAAAGGTAATGGTTATGTTACAAACGACTTTACTGACCACGGTCTCACATTTATTGAGCAACATAAGCATCAGCCTTTTTTACTCTATCTGCCCTTCAATACCCCGCATCGACCAATGCAGGTGCCCGATCGCTGGTGGAATAAATTTCAAGAAAAAGAAATACTCATGCGATCTGCGGTGGAAGATGAAGATCTCGATTATACACGCGCAGCCCTCGCGATGTGTGAAAATATCGATTGGAATGTGGGCAGGATATTGGACAAACTTCGTGAGCTGGACATCGAAGAAAATACGATCGTTTTGTATTTTAATGATAATGGTCCCAACGCCTGGCGGTGGAATGATGGTATGAAAGGCAAAAAAGGTTCTACTGACGAGGGTGGAGTGCGATCTCCTTTATTCATTAAGTGGCCTTTAAAGATTAAGGGGGAAAAAAGAATAAAACATGTCTCGGCTGCCATTGATCTTCTACCCACACTATGTGAGTTGGCTGGCGTTGCACCCAGCTCGGATAAACCACTGGATGGGAAAAGTCTTGCACCCTTATTGTTTGGCGAGCAACCTACATGGTCAGACCGGTATATTTTTAATCAATGGAATGGCAATATTAGTGTGCGTAATCAAACTTACCGGATGGATGCTGCCGGGAGACTGTACAATATTGAAAAAGATCGAGGTCAAGTTACCGACCTTTCAAGAAAAATGCCTGAAATCAAAAGGGCATTTGATGAAGCACTGCAACTATACACAGAGGAAGTGAAGAGGGAATTGCCTGGTGAAGACCTGCGGCCATTTCCAATAGGGGATCCGGCAGTAAAATATACACAATTACCGGCTCGTGATGCAAAGTCCCAGGGATATATTGAGCGGTCCAGTCAATTTCCCAACTGCTCTTACTTCACCAATTGGACGAGTTTGCAAGATCAGATAACCTGGAATGTCGAGGTTTTGCAGCCGGGGATGTTTGAGGTCACTTTATACTATACCTGCCCAACTGTCGACACGGGTTCAATTGTTGAATTAAGCCTGGGGGAAAGTCGTCTGAGATCCCGTATCGATATTGCTCACGATCCATCACTGCAAGGTATGGAGCACGATCGCGTACCCCGGGGTAATTCTTATGTCAAGGATTGGAAATCCATGGTCTTGGGAAAATTTAAACTTGAGGAAGGACCAGGACAATTGGTTTTTCGCGCCCTGGAGGTGCCAGGAGGTTCGGTGATGGATTTTCGACTATTGATGTTTGAACGGATCTGATTTAGACAGGAAAATGTGAATCATCGCTTAATTGGTACCAATCGGACTCTTCTTCACCACCTGAAAATGTCGACGGTATTTGCATGATACCATTACATTTATTAAAATCGATGCTTCGGTTATGATTTCTATCTACCAAATAAAGTACATTATGAGAAATTTAATTCCAGTTAAATCTATTGGCGTTTTTATCCTTTTGTTAAATACCTGTTTTTCGGGACAAGCACAATTGGAAATTGATGGAGGAAGTCCGGGTATAAAAGTAACCAGTGGCAACATTGCCGGCCAATTTAATGGAGTCGAGCTGGGAGTCAAGGCTACTAATAGCATTGTTGGTAAGGCTGTCGAAGGAATTGATGAAAGTACCTCTGCTTCCAGTGCTGGGGTGAAAGGATTCTCCACC
>JABDLW010000371.1 GCA_013001805.1 Saprospiraceae bacterium
CAGTCATTTCATGGACATCAAATCTCACCCCAATATCTGAAATCATGGGAATCGTGAGCTGACCTCCCAGATGTTCTCGAAATTCTTCTAAACCTCTAAGTAGATCTGGGTTTAAGTCACCATTGGAATTTACAAGGATCGGGTGAAACAGGAGGAACCCCAATTGATCGAGAAGATCCACTATCAATTCTGCTGTTTGTTGATTTAGAAATCCAGCTTTCGCTGCATAGCATACATCCAACGCAATTCCGATGGCCACTGCTTCTCCATGCCGGAGTTCAAAATCACAGAGTTGCTCCAATTTATGGGCAGCCCAATGGCCAAAATCCAAAGGACGGGAGGAGCCCATTTCAAAGGGATCATCACTATGACTGATGTGATGGGCATGAAGTTCCGCGCACCGAATGATGAGCCTTTCCATACTTTGTGTATCCCTCCTCTTCAATTGAACTGCATTGTCTTTAATCCACTGAAAAAAATCAGCATCTTTAATTAGCGCGACCTTAACCGCTTCCGCAATTCCGGATCGCCAATCGCGATCATTCAGCGTATTGAGGAGATTCAGGTCATTGATTACGGCAAAGGGTGGGGCAAAAGTGCCCAGAAAATTCTTCTTTCCAAAGTAGTTGATCCCATTTTTAACTCCTATTCCCGAATCATTTTGTGATAAAGTGGTCGTTGGAATTCGAATATGCCGGATGCCTCGATGAGCAACGGCAGCGGCAAAGCCTGCCATATCCAGAACAGCACCACCGCCGATAGCTATCACAAAGGCATGGCGGTCCACTTTGGCAGAATCGATCATTTTCAAGGTTCGAATAAATTCCCGTGTGGTGTTTTTTGCAGCCTCTCCAGCCGAGACGAGTAATGGTTCTGCCAGTAGCTGGATATTTTTATGTTTTGAAACATAAAGCTCCAGAGACGAAACCAAAGTAGGTTGGGCGTTGGCAAGTCCCTCATCAATAATGCAGACAATCTTGGCACTAGCTTCGTCTGAATTTCCCGTGAGGATGCTATTTAATGTAGCATTAGTACCGGAAAACAGGTCTCTCGTGAAGATGATATCGTATTGATAATCAATCGAAAAGTCTTGTTTAATAATCATTGGAGTGTTTAAGTCACAGCAAATCTTCGGGACAAAAGTAAGGTTAATGGAAGTAGCATCAACATCGCCAGAGCGAAAATCCAATGACCAAATCCAGCTACGTAGCTTGCATTTAAAGGAATTAGGGAGATGACACCGATTTTCACTGCCTTCATAATCACGGCTGGTTCATTTTGACGGATGGCTTTCATTTTGGCAGATAAATTCATGCCAAGCCATAAAATTACAAAAGGAATGACCATCGGTAAATTGAGGATTTGATAAAAACCCAAAACCAGGATTGTAGCTGCAACCAGCACATCAAGGGTCAAGGCTAATCGAATGGATTGTTGATTTCGTGCTGTAACTTCTCCCCGGCTGGTGAGTGTAACGGCAGCGACAAAAACAATGGGTAGCAAACTCATCAGCCAAAGGACGGAAAGTGAGGTCAGTGCTACGATACTCATTCCCAGCAGCAGGTTAAGCCCGCGACACATGCCCATATTCAGCGGCCCAAATAAGGGATGGTGCTTGCCGTATTTATCATATAATAAGGCAAAGAAAGCTATGGTCAGAGCAATCAAGCCACTGCTGGTGCTTACCAGGAAAGCCATGAGTACGCCACCCAGTAGAAGAACCATTCCAAAAAGCACCGCATTTCGCAGGGTTATTTTACCCGAGGGCAATATTCGTTCGGGCCGATCGACACGGTCGATTTCAAGGTCAAATATGTCATTAAAAACAATACCTCCGGCATAAAGACCCGCAGTGGAAAACATTAGGAATAACATTTCTGGCAGGTCCTTGCCTACGTCCATGTCAGTCAAAACCCCGGCAATGGCCAAACCGGCAATAATATCGGAAATTGCCGTGATCACATTGGCTGGTCTGGTAAGTACCAGGTACGGAAAGATATTCATAAAATCAGTTCTCGACAATGTCTTGAGAACTCTTTTTAGGAGATTGTCCTCCCCTCAATACACTGTTGCCTCCATACAGTACTGATTGGTCAAATTCGACTCCATCCGACCAATCTGATTCTTTCATTACACCGCTTTGCCCATAGGCATCCAGTGCGTTTTGATAGCACGTGGCGTGGATCACCGAGTCTGGAGTGCCTTTGTCCCGCATCAACTGTGCCGTTTTAGGTACGGCTAACGGATCACTCACGCCCCAGTCAGCGGCACTATCGATGATTATGCGCTCGGATCCATAAATTCTGGCTATTTCGACCATTCGTTCGCTGCCCATCTTTGTCCGGGGATAAATCGTAAAAGCCGCCCAAAAGCCACGATCCAATACCTCCTTTACCGTTTCCTCATTGTTGTGATCGATTACAACGAGTGAAGGTGCGACACCATGCTCCTCAAGCACATCCATACTACGCAGCGTTCCTTTCTTTTTGTCCCGGTGCGGAGTGTGTATCATGATCGGAAGATCAAGTTCCTTGGCCAGTTCTATCTGAAGCCGGAAATATTTGTCTTCTGCCACAGTTTGGTCGTCATAGCCTATTTCTCCGATCGCTACCACGTTCTCCTTTAATGCAAATAGCGGAAGCAGCTCCATAACCTGTTCCGCCAGAGGTTCGTTATTGGCCTCTTTTGAATTGAGTCCGATGGTACTATAGTGCTTAATGCCAAATTGGGACGCTCGAAATTGCTCCCAACCGACCAGACTACTATAATAATCTTTGAAAGAACCGACCTCGGTACGGGGCTGACCCAACCAAAAGGCTGGTTCAATCACCGCGACAACCCCGGCTTTAAACATGGCTTCATAATCATCGGTCGTGCGCGAGATCATATGAATATGGGGATCTATGTACTTCATTTTTCTTCAAATATTAATTTGCCGATTTCATCCCAGGAATGTTTTGAAATGGATACTCCTGCCTCCTTAATCCATTGCAGTGCCTCGGCATCATTTGATTCTGCGATTACTTTGGTAGCTGCCTCCCGGGCAAGGGGGGTATCTTTATTTATCACGTTTTTTAAGTCGTCAAATATAGCATCATTTAGGTAGCCAGACACCAATCGCCAGAGTTCCGGTGTCACGGATCGTGAAGCGGACCACCGTTCATGGGAAAAATCATAGAGGATATCCACTAATTTCTGATTCTTTCGATCATCAATCCGCGCAATTTGATAGATGGGCCGCTCCATAAAAATGGCTTTTAGGACCATTTGATTCCAGGCGTCTTCACTGAAATATCGATAGGGATAAATGTTGTAAAGGGCAATCGCATCAAAAACGTCGACCATATTGGTCCTGATGCCGTCAATGGCCAACCAAACAAATTCTTCTGCATTTGATAAAAAAGGCAGTGATTTGTAGATGACGACCTGCTCTCGCATGTCAGCCGCCGATAGCAATGTACTGATTACTTCTCTATTTTTTGACGGATCAAGTGAAAGCATCACCGTAAGTCTGCAAAGATCATCCAGGGTCCAGGAGGCGCTATCAAAAGGTGGATTTATGCCTCTTAGCTGCCGCTCTAATTCCTCTTTCCACTGGATCGGCCGACGCGGTATTCTCCGTCCAACTAATCCAAAATTGATGAAAAACTTACGAGGCACTTCCAGATCGTTACATTTTTCATGGAACCATTCCGCAAGTTGCGGTTGATCAATCTCTTTAATACAAAAAGCCAGCAGCTGATCTCGATCTATCTTGTTTGCCTTGTCCATACCCTGAGTGTGTAAGTATTCGGATTTATGTGGAATCGCGGCCAAATTAAGACTTATTAAAGTGGGATGCAAGGGGATGATCAATGTACGAATCAAGTGCTGACCGGAACCCTCTGGAATGACGAATGACGAATCGAAGATCGAGACCGATTGAAATGAGCGTCTCGATGACGAGTGAAGGTGCTGACCGACGTATCAAAGATGCTGACCGAAACGCAGTGTAGCGTCATTAGGAGTGTCAGTAGAGGAAGAGTGTGAGAGGCATGCTGCGCTTTGTAGAAAGAAACTGCACGCATAATTATTACGAATTGCATGAATAAGCTATGCTTTTTCAATAAAATAGATCCAGGGGCCTGTAAAAGTGATCTATTAAGTAGCCAAATAATTGATTATTACTCATTTGAACTGGTAAATTTCGATCCGCAGCACATTTACAAATTTGTAAGATAATGACTAAATTTACTGAGGGTACCTTTGAAT
>JABDLW010000406.1 GCA_013001805.1 Saprospiraceae bacterium
TGATATTGAAGGTGGAAAGGCCCCTAGTGGTCAACTCATGCTATCTCCAAGATTAGGCTTTAGTTACGATGCAAATCGCGATAACCGAACGGTTTTTCGTGGTGGTTTAGGTGTATTTACCTCGCGAATCCCCTTTGTATGGCCTGGAGCTATGTTTAATAACAATGGACTCACTCTTGGATTTGCCGGAGCTGCTCCGGATGGATTTAGATCTGGTATAAATGATCAGTATACGAATCCTGAGTTTTCCGTTCCTAGCGGAAATATTAACATTTTTACAAAGAATTTCAAATACCCACAAGTCTTCCGTGGTAATCTGGCATTAGATAAAACATTGCTCAGTGGATGGAAATTTAGTGTTGAAGGCATCTATACAAAAACACTAAATAACGTCAATTACACCAATGTCAATTCCGATCCTACAGTAAGCTTCAACTGGCAGGGTGCAGATAACCGGCCTGTATTTTCGAGGTCCAGCCTTGATCCCACCTATAGCGCCATTTATGTCGGAGACAACACCAATAAAGGGTATACCTACAATCTTTCCGGTAGTGTATCGAGACAGTTTCAATCTGGCTTTAATTTTCTGCTTGCCTACACCTATGGCGATGCAGAAGCAGTAAACGAGGGAACTTCATCGCAAAACTCTTCACAATGGCGAGGCCAGGTCAGCATAGATGGACGTAATAATCCGGTACTGGGCAGGTCTGATTATAGTCTGGGTTCAAGATTGATCAGTGCTATGTCTTATAAATTAAAATGGAACGATGCCGGTACAACCAGCACTACTTTCTCACTATTCTATGAAGGACAGTCTGGAAATGCATTTTCATATGTCATAGGTGCCAGAAATGGTCAAAACGTAAATAATGAAACCGGAAGCACCAGTAGGAACCGGTCTTTACCTTTTATTCCTTCCAATCAGGGTGATATCACACTGGTGGAGAAAAACGGACTGTCTCCCGCACAACAATGGGAATTACTTAATGCATTTATTGAAGATGACGAACATCTGAAAGATATGAGAGGCGGCTATGCCAATAAGAATGGGTCCCGGTCGCCTTTTGTCAGTCAATGGGACTTTGCCATTCGTCAGGATTTTGGGGCGAATCTGGGTGGAAGCTTGCACCGTTTTCAGATATCCCTGGACATATTTAATGTGGCGAACCTTATCAATACGAACTGGGGTGCAATCTATAATGTGGTTGGCGACTTCAACAATTCAGAGTTGTATCAATACGAAGGACTGGATGGACAAACACCAACTTTTAGTTTTACCAATGACCGGTTAGGAAAGGAGAAGTACGATATTTCCCCGGTAGCCTCCAGATACCGGATGCGACTGGGATTGCGTTATATTTTCAATTAGTGCATGAACACATTTGTTTTTATTGTGTTTGATGAACTGGTACCCAATTGAATTTCACAATAAGCCACCTATGGGTGGCTTTTTTATTAGTATTGCACCTTTTTACAATCGTTATCGTTTATATCTGAAACTTCCTTGTACGGATGAGAGCACTGGGAAAAATTGGAATTACTTTATCGGGTGGTGGCGCGCGGGGTATGGCTCATATTGGAGTCCTCCAGGCTTTGGAGGAACATGGATTAGCTCCGGAGGTGATCTGTGGTACGTCGGCCGGAGCTATTATAGGAGTGCTTTATGCTAGTGGCTTTAAACCATTGGAAATCAAGTCGTTTGCAGAAAAAAGCAATATCTATAAAGTATTTCGATTAGTCATACCACGACGGGGACTAAGTAATCAGGATTATGTTTATCGTCAACTCAAAGAGTTAATCCCGGAAAATTCCTTTGCCAGTCTGGAAAAAAAATTTTTTGTTGGAGTCACCAATCTTAATCAAGGGAAGCATGAAATCTGGGATCGCGGTCCTTTGCACGAAGTTGTCATTGCCTCCTCAGCCATCCCCGGAGTATTCCAACCCGTAGAAATCAACGGAAACTATTATGTTGACGGTGGAGTGATGAACAATTTGCCGGCTGATCATATGCAGAGCCATTGTGACTTCCTGATTGCCAGTAATGTGGTAACCAAGGTGGAAAAATCAAACAACGAATTAAACGGAATTAAGAGCATTCTGGCCCGCGTATTTGAAATCAGCCTATGGTACCGTTCTCGTCTCAACTACGATGCATGCGACATGATCATCGAACCTCTCGGACTTCATGATTATCACATTTTTAATTTCAGTAAAACCGCAGAAATCTACGAGCTCGGCTACCGTTCAGCTCTCAGTCAAATCGAACGACTGAAAGATGAGTTTTCTGCCATAAGTAGCTATTAATACATAAAGACATTAATTATTATCTGTAATTTCTTTGTAGTTTTCACCACCTCTTCGTTGTCGAAACTCATAGAACACCCGCTATACTTCGTTTCTGCCGCCTTGATATGGTAAACTAGAGGAAGTTCAATCAAGATAGACGGACATCTCATCATAGCCATCTAGTTGCACGTCAATATTGTCTTTAAGTGTTGTGGCTAGTGACAGACCTACGTAGTCTACCTTTATAGGGAACGATTTATGTGTACGATCTACTAAAACCGCGGCTTCGATTTTTTTAGGTAATGATTCCATCAATGGTTTCATGGCAAAGAAGATTGTCCGACCTGTATTGGCCACATCATCTATCATTATGATTACTTTGTTCTTTAGCTCCTTGACGGGAAGGTCGATTTCAACAGGAGAAGCCAACGGTTGTGCCGGATTCAGATGCACATTCATTAGTGTGAATTGTACATCTGAAATTTTCCTTAATTCCTTGAGCAGCATTTTGGCAAAATGCATTCCATTATTGTTTATTCCTGCAAGTATAATTTGTTTTTCGTTATAGTTTTGCTCTAAAATCTCGAAGGACAAACGCCGGATTTTTTGCTTGATCTGGTTTTGGTTTAGTATTTTCATATTCTTTTAAGCTGCAAGAGACTAGAGTTTGCTTGAAAGTCAACATCTGGGATGTTAAAGCGATCAAAGTTAGCCATTTTAGCATGAAGGTTGGGAAATGAAAGTGCAACAAATCATCTTCATTATTTTACTTTTAGTTACCGGGTTCTTTGCGTTCCGTTTATACGGGAGGGTCATTGCCAATATCCGGTTAGGTAAAGCCTGGACGCCGGATGGGAAAAGTGACGTCAGATGGAAGAACCTGATTTTGGTGGCTTTCGGTCAGCGCAAGATGTTTAAGCGCATGCTTCCTGCCGTATTTCACCTCTTTATTTATGTCGCCTTTGTTATCACCCAGATTGAACTGATCGAAATTTTGGTGGACGGGGTATTTGGTATTCACCGCTTTTTTGCTGCTCCCTTAGGCAGTTTTTACACATTTGTGATTAGCTCGATCGAATTGCTTTCGGTATTGGCTTTTGTGGCGACATTGATTTTTCTGTGGCGGAGAAATGTCAAGCGGGTGGCCAGGTTTGAAAATCCGGAAATGCAGGGATGGCCCAGGCTTGATGCCAATCTGATATTAGTGGGCGAATTACTCCTGATTATTGGCATCTTGACGATGAATAGTGCTGATCTGGCCCTGCAGTCGCTAGATCCGTCGCATTATCAGCAGACGGGCAGTTTTTTAATCAGTGGCTCATTTCTTTCTGAATTTGTCGGTCAGCTTGACCTTGGCACTTTAATATTTCTGGAGCGGGGCGGATGGTGGCTGCACATA
>JABDLW010000408.1 GCA_013001805.1 Saprospiraceae bacterium
AAGTCAATACATTGACTGCAGCAAATGCCCAGCTACACAATCCTCAAACCACTGCTGATCTTCTCGGCTCGAGTGGGAAGGTTTTTATACAAAAAAGTCAACAGGGCGGTGGAAGTCCCATGATTCGTGGGTTTGCCACCAATCGACTCCTGTACGCCGTCGATGGGGTAAGGATGAATACTGCCATATTTAGGAGTGGCAATCTTCAAAACGTCATATCATTGGATCCTTTTGCAATTGAAAAAACGGATATATACTTTGGCCCCGGGTCTGTGATCTATGGTAGTGATGCAATCGGTGGAGTTATGAGCTTTAATACATTGGATCCAAAGTTTACCCCAAAGCAGCAGACGCAGGTGGATGGCTCAACCACTTTCAGATACGCTACCGCCAACAAAGAAAAGACTGGCCATGCGCATGTAAATATTGGTCTTCGAAAATGGGCATTCTTATCCAGTATCAGCTACAGTGAGTATGATGATTTACTCATGGGAAAGAAGGGTCCTCAAAGCTATTTACGCCCTTTCTACGTCGAAAGGAAAAATGGGGAAGACGTGGTGATTAGAAATGAGAATCCAAGGCTACAAAACCCTAGTGGGTACAATCAAATAAATCTCATGCAGAAGATCAAATATCAGTTGGCTGAAAATTGGATTTTCCGCTATGGTTTTCATTATTCCACTACCAGTCACTATGCCCGTTATGATCGCCACATCCGTTATCATGAGAGAATGCCACTTTATGGTGAATGGGACTATGGACCCCAAAAATGGATGATGAATCATCTGCAGCTGTCCCATCAATCAAAGAGCCGGTGGTTTAATGACCTGGTGATCAGACTTGCTCAGCAGGAATTTCAAGAAAGTAGAATAGATAGGAATATCAATGATCCGATTCGCCGCATTCGGTCTGAAAAAGTTAAAGCTTATTCTGTCAATGTTGATTTACTAAAAAAAATTAATGAACGCAAACATCTCTTTTATGGAATTGAGGCCGTATTAAACAGAGTCATTTCCCAGGGAAGCGACGAAAATATTAATACCGAAGTATCACAAGTTGGTCCGGCACGATATCCTCAGGCGGATTGGACCTCACTAGGGGCTTATTTGACATACCAAAGCACCATCACACAATCATTATCCTGGCAAAGTGGTCTCCGATTTAATGAAAATAGGATGGAAGCGGAATTTGACACCACTTTTTACCCATTTCCCTTCACTCACACCAAAATTGACCATCGGGCATTGACGGGTAGTCTTGGATTGGTTTTTAAGCCATCCAGTAAGTGGATATTGTCAGCAAATGCTGCCACCGGTTTTCGTGCTCCTAATGTTGATGACATTGGTAAAGTTTTTGATTCCGCACCGGGATTAGTGGTGATTCCCAATCCAAATTTGAAAGCAGAAATAGCATACAACCTGGAACTTAGTGTTGCAAAACTCGTCTCCAAGTCAATTAAAGTCGATTTTTCCGCATACTATACCTTGCTCGACAATGCCATGGTTAGACGAGATTTCGCATTAAACGGAGCTGACAGTATCTATTATGACGGAGTACTAAGTCGTGTGCAAGCTATTCAAAATGCTGCTTTAGGCCAGGTTTATGGAATCCAGGCCGGAATAGAAGTCAGACTGCCTGCAGGCCTAATTCTGACTTCTGATATCAATTTGCAAAATGGAGAAGAGGAAACCGACGATGGCATTACCAGTCCATCGCGGCACGCTCCACCTGCCTATGGGATCACACGTTTACAGTTTTCCGAAGATGCATTTGAAGTACAACTCTATGCTGTTTACAGTGGTGGAAAATCTTATGAAGAACTAGCTTTGGAAGAAAGGCTCAAATCTGAAATTTATGCGGTTAATTCCGATGGGCTCCCTCACTCCCCCTCCTGGTATACCCTTAATTTTAAGGGCGCTTATAAGTTTTCAGAATCCGTCGCCATAAATATCGGAATTGAAAACATGACTAACCAACGCTACCGGCCCTATAGTTCCGGTATTGCAGGTGCAGGGAGAAATTTGGTGATTTCCCTCAGAGCAAATATTTAGAGATTGACCCTACCCTCGAGGGACCGATTGCAGTAATGGAATTGTCTACTCAAATGTGCACATCCTGAAGTTATCCCTATATATAATCATCATTGTCAATAAGGTCGCCAACCAATCTCATGGATTGATTATTTTTGGAAGCGCAATTTGAATGAGATGCATACTTTTTCGCTAGATTTTATCGATCATATTGCTATCCGGGTAAAAGATCTTTCGGTCTCTGAGACCTGGTATAGCAACGTTTTAGGATTGAAAGTCGAGAAATATCCCAAATGGGGCGAATACCCCGTCTTTATGTCAGCTGGCAATTTTGCTGTAGCTCTATTCCCGGCAAGGTTGGAAGATCCTAACCTGCCATTTCGTTCCAAGAACATAAAAATAGACCATTTTGCTTTTCGTGTGGACAAAGACAATTTTCTTGCCGCATTGGCACATTTTAAGAAAATCAACCTGGTCTATACAATTCAGAACCACTATTACTATGAATCAGTTTATCTTGAAGATCCGGATGGCCACTGTGTTGAACTAACCCGGGAAACGGGAAAAAAGTAAAAGCACTACCAATCTAAAACTTCCACAACGGTACATTTATCGTTTAAATTAGCAATTGGGATTGCCTCAAATTTTTCTTTGTTGCTATTAAGTATTGGATAAATGTTTTTCTTGGTGGAATTACTTATCGCATCAACAATTAAATGCGTTACCTGATTTTCTTTAATCTCTTTCAATTTTAATTCAGCATAGCCAATGGAATAAATATCGCGTTCACTGACCATTGGCATGCCCTTTAGTCCACTATACAAATAGACTATGCGCGGTTTAATTGACATCAAAAAAGCGTCATCCGGTAAATTGCTTCCACACCATTGTGCCGCACTAAGAAAACTCTCATACCACTCATTGTAGACTGCACTCTTAGTATAAACATTGTGAGAGTTTCCGTGTAGATTAATCGCAAAGAGAATGATCAATGCTAAGCTCCTAAGTATCCGCATTGATCTCCCTGTGCTACTCTTCCCCCATTTTTTTTGTACATATTGTGTGGTGATTGTAATTCCCCAATAAAAGTGATAGATTAATAT
>JABDLW010000882.1 GCA_013001805.1 Saprospiraceae bacterium
ACCGATTCTTGCCGATAAGTGTTTTAGTTGCCATGGACCGGATGAAAATAAACTTGAAGCGGGACTTCGTCTGGATGTCGAACGTATTGCCAAAGGATTTTTACCGGAAAATCCGGGTAAGAGGGCTATAGATGCGGGCTCCCCGATGCAAAGCCAGGTTGTACACAGGATTCTATCGGAAGATGCTGAATTGAAAATGCCACCGGAAGAATCAAACTTGACTTTGTCTTCTCAGGAAAAGGCGGTCATTATCAAATGGATTGAGGAAGGTGCAAAATATAAGCCGCACTGGGCTTTTATTCCTCCCCAACGCTCAACCGTTCCCGAGAGTGTAAATCCCGTAGACTACTTCGTTGGTCTCCACCTTAAGCAGCAAGGTCTAACTCCATCCGGAGGCGCTGATAAAGAAACGCTTTTACGTAGATTGTCTTTTGACTTAACCGGATTGCCACCGACGATTGAGGCAATGGACGACTTCCTGAATGATGAAAGTAAGGATGCTTATGAAAAGCAGGTAGATAGATTTCTGGCTTCACCTCACTATGGTGAGCGTATGGCCACCGGATGGATGGATGTGGCCCGGTATGCAGATACACATGGATATACAGTAGACAGATATCGTGATGTCTCACCATGGCGTGATTGGGTCATTGAAAGCTTTAATGCGAATATGCCCTACGATCAATTTTTTACCACACAGTTGGCTGGTGATCTTTTACCCAATGCTGGGAAAAAGGAAAAAATTGCCACGGCATTTTTACGACTTCATCCACAGAACATGGAAGGTGGAATTGTACCCGAGGAATTTAGAATAGAATATGTAGTGGATCGTACCAATACTTTTGGAACGGCCTTTATGGGCATGACCATGGGCTGTGCAAAATGTCACGATCATAAGTTTGATCCCATTTCCCAGAAGGAATACTTCAGACTATTCAGCTTTTTTAACAATTTGAGAGAAGCCGGACAAATCTCTTTTGACAACATGATGCCGGTACCCACATTATTGCTGACCGATGAGAAACAGGATTCGATTATTGCCTACCTCAACAGTAAAATCGAGGCGGCCAGGCACGAGGTCGATAAAATAGACACGGAAGAAATTCGCTGGATTGAATCCGAATCCTATCAAAAAATTACAGAAAGTAAAAGCGAAGCTGATTTAATTGGATTTTATCCCCTGGAAAATCATCTGCGCAATATGGCCGGCAATGCTTTTCATGGTGAGATGCAACGTAACAACTCAGATGATGAGAAACCTTCATTTACCGAAGGAAAAGAAGGTAAGGGCTTGATTTTGGACGGCGATGCCTGGCTGGATCTCGGAGGTATTGCAGCTTATGACCGGTACCACTCTTTTTCCATTGGAATCTCAGTAAAATTGCCCCCAGACCTGAAAAATGGTGTGATCTTTCATAAAGGCATTGGAGCTGCGCTTTACAATTTCAAAGGATTGCACCTGGCTTTAAGAGAAAACAAGCTGGAACTTTTGATGGCACATACCATGCCTTACAATGCCATTGTGGAATATGCAGACGTGCCTGTTCCACGGAACCAATGGGTGGAATTTTTTATTACGTATGACGGCTCCAGCCAGGCCAGTGGATTGCGGGTGTTTATGGATGGTGTTGAGTTGATAACACAAGTGGAGCACGACAAATTATACAAGGGGATCTTATTTGGGCATGGAAATACTGAACCCGGAATTCAGGTCGGAGCACGATGGCGCGGGAAAGGCATCGGAGGAGCTATCGTTGATAATATACGCATTTATAAACGTGACCTGACGAGCCTGGAAGTAATGTTTAACAGCGATCCGGGACGCTGGCTTGCGATCAAAACCAAGCCATATACAGAGCTAAGTGAGAGCGATCAAGCGCTGCTGATTGAATATTACTATCGCTTGTTGCATAAAGGCAAATTGACGGCGAGACATCAATGGCTACAGTGGCAACGAGAACGATCGCAATATGTAGAAGAGATTCCGGAATTAATGGTGTATGAAGAGATGCCACAACCCAGACCCACTTTCGTGCTGGACCGGGGGGCTTATGATAGTCCGGCGGAGCGGGTGTACCCGGCTCCACCAGCGGCGATCCTGGCGGTAGATTCCAATGATGTCCAAGACCGGTTGCAATTAGCCCGATGGCTCGCAAACCCCAATCACCCCCTGACGGCGAGAGTCATGATTAATCGACTCTGGCAGCAGTTTTTTGGCAAGGGGCTTGTCGTTACGGCCGAGGATTTTGGCAATCAGGGATCAAATCCTACCCATCCGGCCTTGTTGGATCACCTGGCTGTTTTGTTTCGGGAGAATGGCTGGAATATTAAGCAAATGCAGAAACTGATCGTTACATCAAGCACGTATCGGCAAAGTTCTGTGGCAAACGCCAAACTTCTGGAGCTCGATCCCGAAAATAAATGGTACGCCCGGGGACCATCTCAGCGATTATCAGCTGAGATGCTTCGGGATCAGGCATTGGCAGGTAGTGTTCTGCTCAATGCACGCATTGGTGGGCCTTCGGTTCGGCCCTATCAACCGGATGGACTTTGGAGAGTAAATGGTGCGGAATATGTGCCAAGTACCGGTGATGATCTTTACCGGCGTAGCTTATATACCATTTGGAAGCGATCGGTTCCTCATCCGACTCAAAGTACTTTTGATGCCCCGGAAAGAAGTGAATGCGTGATGAGAAGGCAGGAAACTAACACCCCTCTACAAGCACTGGTACTGATGAATGACCCGATTTATATCGAAGCAGCCCGCGAGATCGGAGTACAGATGGCGAGGCAGGATAACATCGAAACAGCCTTCAGGAAATTATGCGGGCGTCATCCCAGGAAAGAAGAGGTATCCATTCTCCGGCAGCTCTTCGAGTCTGAGCTTGAAAAATTCCAGGACACACCGGAAAAAGCAACTGGCTGGCTGGACAGAAAGAGTGTGGATCATAAGGAATTGAGGGAGGCGGCATATGCTGTTGTAGCCAGCACCATTATAAACTCCGATGCATTTATTACCAAGCGATAAAATGGCATAAAAATCATGTCTATGTTTTACTTTGCAATCTCAATGAAAAAATCGACTCTTTTTCTAAAAAAATAAGACATGGATCAGCGACAACTTGAGAATAGTCTTAGTGGCAGCAGAAGAGATTTTTTGGCGAGGTCAACTCTGGGATTAGGGTCCATAGCACTCAGCAACCTGATTAATACAGGGCTGTTTGCCTCCAATAGTGGCCACCCTAGCGAAACCGGAGGACAGGCCCCGTCTGCCAAGGTAAGAAGAGTGGTTTATTTGTTTCAAAGTGGTGGTCCCTCACAGCTTGATTTATTTGACTACAAGCCCTTGTTGACGGAATTGCATGGACAGGATCTTCCGGAGTCCATCCGGGCTGGTCAGCGACTCACTGGAATGTCGGGTAATCAGACTACTTTTCCTCTCACCGCATCAAAATATGCTTTTGCCAAATATGGAGAGAGCCAGCGCTGGGTCAGTGAGTTGATGCCGCATACGGCGAGGGTGGTTGATGATCTCTGTTTTATTAATTCCGTCTATACCGAAGCCATAAATCATGACCCGGCTATCACCTTTCTACAGACAGGCAATATGTTGCCAGGACGACCGAGCATTGGCTCCTGGGTGAGCTATGGCCTGGGCTCAGATAATGAAGACTTGCCGGCTTTTATTGTGCTGGTTTCCAAGAATGCAGGTGGTCAACCGCTATATGCCCGGCTTTGGGGCAATGGATTTCTACCTACCGAACATCAGGGTGTGCAATTCCGCTCCGGGAAGGATCCGGTATTATTTTTAAAGAATCCGGAAGGTTATGAGGCTGGCGACAGGGAGGCAATGCTTTCCTACTTAAAACAACTAAATGATGTACAATATGGTACCTATGGAGATCCCGAAATTAATGCCCGAATGGCCCAATATGAGATGGCATTCCGCATGCAGACTTCGGTACCAGGTGTGATGGACATGAGCAATGAACCCGATCATATTTATGATCTCTATGGTTCAGATAGCAGGGATCCGGGTACCTATGCTGCCAATTGTCTGCTGGCTAGAAAACTGTTGGAAAAAGACGTAAAATTTGTCCAGTTATACCATCAGGGTTGGGATCAACATCTAAACCTTCCAGCGGGAATTTCGAACCAATGCCGAAAAACCGATCAGGCTACCGCCGCACTGGTCATCGATCTTAAGCAAAGGGGATTATTAGAAGATACCCTCATTATTTGGGGTGGTGAATTTGGCAGGACGGCATATTCCCAGGGCA
>JABDLW010000449.1 GCA_013001805.1 Saprospiraceae bacterium
ATTCCATTGAGAATGGTCAACCCATTCAGATCATCCCGGATTACTATGGAAGGTTGTTTTTTACCATCAATAAATACTTTAACACCAGATGCCTTACTTGATCCATCATAGGTCACTGCGAGATGATGCCAGCCTTGTGTAGATAATTTATTAAGTGTTTGTACTTCAAGTTGTTCGTCATTTACATTATGTATAAGGCGGAAAGACAATTTTCGATTTTTGAGGAGAGCTAGCTCATATCCCTGCCGGTACTGTTCATCCACCCGGCGACCGAGAATGGTCAAGTCCTCGGATGGCATGGAGGTATGCTGTGCCCAAAGTGACAGGGTAAAGCTTTGATAATGTTCAAAGTCACCTACATCACCGACACTAAGAAAATTATCTCCATTAAATTTGAGTGCCTGCTGCTCATGTCCCGGTATTTTTTCCGGTCGTTCAATAGCGGGTGGTAGATTTATATTCACTCTTGCCAATGACTCTCCGGAGACCAAATCCTTAAAGGTCCAGGAAGTGTCATTGAGATCATAATGAGCTTCGAGATCACCCTCGATATCCACATTATTTACGTCAGTTCCCTGATGTTTCCAATTTTGAAATAATTCGCGTTCCTCGGCAGGTAGTCGAGTTAATTTGCCCTCAATGTTCTTGATTTTATCCTTAACTGCTGAAATATAAAGCTCATGCTGCTCATCCTGCATTTCGATGGACGGAGTGGGAGCTAAATCGAAATAACTTATTTGTCCACGCTCACCATCTACATTATTGAAAAAGCCAAAAAGCTCAAAATATTCCTCCTGGGAGAGGGGATCATACTTGTGATCATGACACCTGGCACACTGTAGTGTGAGCCCGAGAAAAGAGGTGGCAAAAGTCTGTACTCTATCGGCTGCGTATTCGGTTAAATATTCCTCGTTGATAACGCCTCCTTCCTGGGTGATTGCGTGATTACGATTGAATGCAGTGGCCAGAATCTGATCGTACGTAGCATCGGGTAGTAGGTCACCGGCAAGTTGATTTGTGACAAATTCATCGTACGGCATGTTGTCATTGAATGCCTTGATCACCCAATCCCGCCAGGGCCAAATACTCCGTGGCTTATCATCCTGATAACCATGCGAATCAGCATACCTCGCCAAATCGAGCCAGATACTGGCCATGCGTTCGCCGTAGGCTTCGGAAGTGAGCAGCTTATCCACTATCATTTCGTAATCTTCCTCAGTGGGGTTCTGACTAAAGGATGTAATTGTCTCAACGTCGGGAGGTAGGCCGGTGATATCAAAATAGACTCTTCTCAACCAGCGGGTTGGCATTTCCTCTGCAGCTGGAGTGAGGTTCTTCGATTTCATTTTATCCCGGACAAAGGCATCAATTGGATTCTTTTGCCATTCTTCATTTTTTATTTGTGGCACCTCCGGTAATTGGGGAGGAATAAAAGCCCAATGTTCTTTCCAAATGGCACCTTGCTTTATCCATTTGGCAATCAGTGCTTTATCCTGCTCAGTTAAACTTAGGTTTGAGGCAGGTGGAGGCATGACGTATTCCGGATCCTCTGACATGATCCGGTGATACACTTCACTGGATTCGGGATCTCCCGGTGCAATTATATACATATCGGCACTACCTTCTAAAGCCGCAAAAGCACCTGATTCAGTATGCAGAGAAAGCTCGGCTTCCCTGGCTTTTTCATCGGGACCATGACATGCGAAGCAACGATCACTAAGTAAAGGTTTGATATGGTAATTGAAATCTACTACATCTGGAACCTGCACAGACATATCGCGGCCACCGCAGGCAATGATCATTATCCACATGCTTAAGAGACAGCAGCTGAGAAGCGGCAAAAACCTCAAATCATAATTTTTCAAATAGCAGAAGTTTTAGTGTCATAAAGATAATATTAGTTTGTCAGAGCTTCTGATTTAGCAGGCCAGGTCCAACGATGGGACACGTGTTTCGCGGTCAAGCCCGCTCATTAAGTAGAAAGTCGACATGTAATACCAGGGGATCGCTATCCACAATTCCGCTGAAATTTCTAAGTCAGGTCACTTCCTTAAATCAGAGATAATTCACGCCATTGCGCTTGCGGTGGCAGCTAATCCGACGGGAAGTATGAGCCCCGGCGACCCGGTGTACAAGGCTCAAAGCGTTGGGTCTATGAGATTAAAATTAGTGTTCTTATTAGTACCTTTACCTCATTGATTTAGCATTTATCAGAGAATCCAGTTTTTATCCTGATCTGCAGGCCACTGTTGCTCTAGCTCTTTTACTATCGAGCCTTGGCCTCATAAAGATTGAACGTTAATTGATTCAACTTTTTTCAGTTAAGCCTGGATCAGACAAACTTGTCCTTGAAGGGTTCAACGATTAGAGCAAAACCTTAGGGGCGGGGGAGTCGGGAAAATCCTCCGGTAAATGAAATAAGCATTACGATGGGGCAGACATATATTCTCCATCTTTAAGTACGCGAACTACTAGATAAGTAATAAATGCTAAAGACTGTAGCACCCATATTTTTGGGCATTTGTATATGTCTTATTGGTGGTCTGTCAGGATGTAACTCGACTTCCTCCGAGCAAACTGAAAATAAAAACAAAGCTGGCAAAGACACTTATCGGACGGGTGAATTGGCTGTGCAACACGGGATGGAATTATTCAACCAGCATTGTGCCAGTTGCCATAATTTCTCTGAAAATGGCATTGGGCCAAATTTGGCCGGAGTTACCATGGAAGTGGATAAAGAATGGTTATTGTCATTTGTAGCTAATCCACCGGGCATCATTGAGAGTGGTGATGCACGAGCTGTCGCCTTATTTGAAAAATATCAGCAGTACATGCCACCGTTTCCCATGATTCAGGAAGAAGACCTGGAAGATATTTTCGGATTTATTCATAAATTTTCTCAAGGTGAAAGAAGAAGCAAGAATAATCGTCCCGGTGGATTAATAAATCCCATACCGGATAAAATCGCCTTTTCGAATCTGACCCTGATGCTTGAAAAAAAGCTGGTGGTTCCGGCAAGTGCTGAATCTGCTCCGAAGACCCGTATCAACAAAATGGAGGCAATCCCCGGAAATAGACTGTTCTTGCATGACCTGCGGGGAAAATTATACGAAATCAAAAATGACAGCAGCCTCTCGGTTTATCTGGACCTGGCAGAGACATTGCCAAATTTTACCGATAATCCCGGTAAGGGTACCGGATTTGGTAGCTGGGCTTTTCACCCTGACTTTGTTAACAATGGATTATTTTATACTACGCATAACGAACCAACAGGAACGGCTCCAGCTGATTTTGCTGTGCCCGATAGCGTAAGAGTAGCGGTACAGGCCGTGGTGATGGAATGGAATACTGTCAACCCATTATCGGGAACTTTTGCGGGCACTCATAGAGAACTATTGAGGGTAGATATGGTATCTGGTGCACATGGTTTTCAGGAACTCACATTTAATCCATTGGCAACGCCAGATACAGATGATTATGGATTGCTCTATCTAGGGATTGGTGACGGAGCTGCAGCGCTTGGCGGTCATCCTTACTTATGTAACAGCAATCAGTACATTTGGGGGACGGTCATAAGAATTGATCCTGCAGGAAGCAATAGTGTAAATGGCCGCTACGGTATCCCCAAAGACAACCCATTTGTTGATGTTCCCAACGCCCTGGGTGAAATTTGGTCAACGGGATTTAGGAATCCGCATCGAATCAGTTGGGATCTAAATGGGTCAGGCAAAATGTTTATAACCAATATAGGTCAGCATAGTTTGGAAGAAGTGAATCTGGGTATTGCCGGGGCAGATTATGGTTGGCCAGAGAGGGAAGGTACCTTCTTATTTGATGTCGATGCTAATCCCGAATTGGTGTATCCGCTTCCCGAAGATGATGGTGATTTCACTTATCCGGTTGCACAATACGATCATGACGAAGGGACCGCCGTTTCCGGAGGTTTTGCTTATGCCGGCACAGAGGTTCCCGAATTAATGGGTAAATACATCTTCGGTGATATTTCCCGGGGCACTTTATTTTATTCGGAGGTGGATGAAATGATTAACGGACAACAGGCGCCTGTGTATAAATTGAAGGTGTCAATGAATGGTGAATTAGTTGATCTGGAAAAAATCACGGAGGGGAGGAGAGTAGATCTCAGATTGGGAACGGACACAGAGAAAGAATTATACATTTTGACCAAAGGAAATGGATTTGTATATAAAGTGGTGGGATGCGAAGAAATAGTCCTTTAATCTGCCATTTAATTCGGTCTTATAAATGTAGGAAAAATGATGGTGAGAAGATTATGTAGGTTCTTACTGCTTGGTATCATCTTCACACCCGGCTTATCCCAACCATCTCAATCGTCCAGAGATAGCTTAGCCAGACT
>JABDLW010000481.1 GCA_013001805.1 Saprospiraceae bacterium
CCGCTAAACAATGGCTCCTACTTCTTCTTAAAAAGCGATTTAGAAATCCAGACGGGACGATCGTACTTTCTTGATTTGCAAACCAGAAATGGCCATACCTATCAATCTGAAGTGGAGACGATTCTAGCCGCTCCGGAAATACAAAAGCTGGAATTTGATTTTTCAATAGAACAAATTGTCGATCGCGAAACCCGGGTTCTTGAACGGAGTTTTTTCAACCTATTTGTGCATACCTTCTTGCCTTCCGATGCTAATAATACTTTTTTAAAATGGGATGTTGAACATGTCTTTACGGTAGCTGAAATACTCTGCAGTCCTCTGGCCACACCCAAGGTTTGTTATCTGACCCGATCCATTGGAATGAATGAGGTCTTTCTGCTCGATGGCAGTCTATTTTCCGGAGGATCTGAGATAACGGAACAAGTGGCGCATGTAGAAATGGACTATGCTTTTGGTTTGGTGGCTTCTTTCTATGTCTCGCAGAAATCACTGACTGCGTTCGCTCATGATTACTGGAAAAAGATAAACAAAGTCATTAGTGGCGGAGGATCCATTTTCGAGGCACCTCCGGCCGCTGTGCCAGGTAATATCAATCCCATAAGTCACCCCAATGAAGAAGTCCTGGGTCTCTTCAGTGCGGTTGATGAAAAAAGAGAATTGATCTTAATTACCCGGGGAGACCTTGCCACGGGCTTTGATCACCTACCCTTATGTGGACAATTGGGGTTTCCTCCACCAAATCTACCGCGAGCCTGTTGCAATTGCCTCAGTCTGGAAAATAGCTCCTTGTCCAGACCCTCCTATTGGCCATAAGCTAAGCGTCTATGCGCCCATGCATTACCATCCCTTACGGTAAGTCCTTTTCACGAACTGATTCGCCATGGGGAAATTTGTTATCTTCATATTCTGTCCATCCCAAAGTAACTTCTTCCGGCCGGGAAAGTTGCGACCATCCTTACCTTCCTGATAATTATAACTACGCACTGCCAAATTACCCATCAGAACCGTTTCAGTCAGAGGTCCGGAAATGTCAAAAGAAGAACTGGTGTAAGCACCATATCCGGCTTTACATGCTTTTGCCCACTGTTGTTGATGCCCTTCGCGACCACCTTCCACCAAAGGCATTTTGGACTTCGGCAAATCATCAATGTTGATTTT
This sequence comes from Saprospiraceae bacterium, assembly GCA_013001805.1. Classification (GTDB taxonomy): domain Bacteria; phylum Bacteroidota; class Bacteroidia; order Chitinophagales; family Saprospiraceae; genus JABDMH01. Next base: position 1,159 of record JABDLW010000481.1, read on the forward strand.
TTCCTTTGATAATAGTGTAGGGTTGGTCCCAAATAAGCCTGCCATTAACTTTGCCCTGGTGCCCTCAAAGATCATTCCCCCATCCCAGTCAGCCATCTGCTGATCAGGCTGTAATTCTTCCGGTCTTTTAGGTTTGATACCGCCATCATACCAAATCATTTCTACGGGTGGCATGCCATCGCGCGCTGGAAATTGGATATGTATCTTGCAAGAAGGTGGATAACTGTCAGTATAAAAGACCTCTTTAAAAAAACCTTCATACACTGACCCAACACTGCATTCCACTGCTTCGGGATATCCCAGTTTCAGCGCCATAAATGGTACATCCATAAAATGGCAACCCATGTCACCAAGAGCACCTGTTCCGAATTCCGTCCAGCCCCGCCAGTTGGCTGGTACATAGATGGGATTAAATTTTCTTTTGGGAGCCGTGCCGAGCCAAAGGTCCCAGGCAAGTTCCTTGGGAATTTTATGATCACCCTTTGGTGTTGGAATGCCTTGAGGCCAAACCGGACGATTGGTCCAGACATGTACCCGTTTAACCTCCCCAATAACACCGTCCTGAATCCAGGTTTGTATAAGCCGGGTATCATCGCCACTACTACCCTGATTACCCATTTGTGTGACGATTTTTAACCTTGTCGCAGTTTCGGTCAGCATTCGTGCTTCATAAATATCGTGAGTTAGTGGTTTTTCCACATACACGTGCTTACCACTTTCCATACAAGCCATGGCCATAATGGCATGCATGTGATCGGGAGTACTGATTAATACGGCATCGATGTCATTATGTTCTTTCTCAAGCAGTTGCCGGTAGTCCTTGTAGTAACTGGCCTGGGGAAATTTCTTACGCATTTTTACCGACATACGATCGTCTACATCGCAAAGTGCTACAATATTGTCCTTACCATCGCTATAGGCATTATTAATATTTACCTCACCTTTGCCACCGGCTCCGATGGCCGCTATATTTAATTTATCACTGGGCGCAGTAAATCCTTTACCTCCCAATACCGAACGTGGGACTATACTAAAAGCAGTCAGGGAGCTAACCGCTACTTGATTAAATTTCCTTCGTCGCATGCATCTGTAATTTTGATGATAATGTCAATTAGCAGTTGATATTTGGCACATACTATCCGTATTGGTAATTTTTACTGCTAAAACTAATTAGTACCTTTCAATTCTGTCCTCAATTTACGATAAAGTTTGTCGCTATGGTTTTTAGAAAGTTCAATCTCCGGAAGACATGAGCCTGGCCGCTGCGAGTTTTATGTATGATCAAATTGAGCCTGATAAAGATTTTACATTGTGTCCGGCTGCAGGTAGAACTCCATCAGCCTGTTACCGGATTTTTGTCTCAAAAATGCAACATCATAAAAAACGGCGATTAAAATTAATCATGCTTGATGAGTGGTTAGGATTACCTGTTGACCACCCGGCATCCTGCAGACATCAAATAGAAAATCAATTAATTAAGCCACTCTCTATTCAACAACATTTCATTTTTGATTGCAATGGCAACCCAGACGCTGAAATCAACCGATTTAGGGAAATTGCTGACAGGGGCATTGATCTATGTGTACTGGGCCTGGGTAAAAATGGACATATTGGCCTCAATGAGCCAGCCAGCACCTTGCAACCCTATTGTCATCAAGCCCGATTATCGAGAGAATCTCTACATCATCCGATGTTACAAGATGTAGATCCCAAACCTGAATATGGTATCACATTAGGCATGCAGGAAATTTTAGCGGGCAATAAGATCCTGTTACTGGTCAGCGGAAAAGAAAAGCAACCCGCTTTTTTAGCATTGCGACGCCAGGAAATTGATACACAACTGCCGGCATCATTTCTTTGGTTACATAACGATGCCCATTGTTACTTTACAGATGACGTTACTCGAATGGACTAAGGATGTTTCCTTCCCTGGCAGGTTTACTTCGCCACTCGTTACTCGTCATTCGTCATTCCCCATTCGTCATTCAGGCGCTCCTACTGACGCTACACTCCGTTTCGGTCAGCATCTTTGATACGTCGGTCAGCCCTTTGATTCGTCTACTGACGCTGCACTCCGTTCCGGTCAGCAATTCGATTCGTCATTCGAATCATTCGTCATTCATGATCGAGACGCTCATTTCAATCGGTCTCGATCTTCGATTCGTTCCCCACTTTAAATTATTCCTTTTAACTTTAGCTAAGGACAATAACTTGGCAGATGAATAAACTTCTTAGCCTTTATATTGCTGTCGTCAGTATTTCGCTACAGCAAACTCTGGTACAGGGCCAATTCTTCATTACCAATGTAAATATACCTTCCGTCACCGGCGGCGAAATGCTCCTAAACAGGACGGTCGAAATTAGCGACGGCAAAATTATAACCATATCAACGCACGATGGGTCTGCCCAGGGA
>JABDLW010000505.1 GCA_013001805.1 Saprospiraceae bacterium
GTATGTTTGGCCACAAGTAATTGGCAATGCCTGTGCACACAAGTCGTTGGGTGGCTGAATGGATACAGGTATGGGAAGCCCTTGCAGGACAGGCGAGCTGATTAAGGAAGCCCTGCGTGGGCTGACAGATAATACGGTCCGCATGCGTAAGATCTGGCCATTTGTAAAAACGTTTTTACAAAAATCACTTCCATAATCCATGTAGTTTTCATTGAGGTCAACGCTCCCACAACTTTCGTTGGTTTCGCAGGAAAGGGAGCGAAAAGCCGCGTTTGGGGTATCATCTACGAAGTCATCCACCGAACAGCCAACATCGGGACTGTCACCATCTCCCCAGATGTGTCGAAGACCTAAAAAATGCCCAACTTCATGCACTGCAATGACTCCAAATTGGTAATTGGGTTCCAGATCGAAATTGTCTCCGTATTCATTGGAGCCTACTGTCCGATAGTCGCATACAATACCGTCGGAGCTGGGGTTTGCGGAGAAATCAATACCTGGTAAACCTGATAAAGTAGGGAAGACGGCATAACCCAGCAGGCCAGGCTTCACCCCGTCAAATAAGCGCGTACTCCAGAAATTCAGGTAGTAGTCTGGGTTCCAGATCGTTGCGGGTTTAATGATCTCATCGATAAAATCCGGAATCAAATGATAGCCCTTCAGCACTTCCACTCTATTTATCCCATTGCTGGGATTTCCCTGGGGATCTACTGATGCTAGCACAAACTCAATTTCCGATGTGGCCGTCAAAGTGTTGTAATTGAGACCTGCGTTATTTCCCAGTCCTGAATACCGTGTCTGGGATGTCCGGTTAAATGCGTCATTTAACGCCTGGATCTGTGACATGATCTGGGCTTCAGAAATATTCTCTCCGACACCAGCAGCCGAGCCCTGATGAATGACATGTACTACCACCGGTATTTGTACCCGCTCCAGGCCACGGGCTGCTATTTTTTTCTTTTGCTCTGTTACAAATTCCTGCAGTCTATTTTCGAAGACGCGTTGTTTTTCCGGGTCAAAGGCCGATGGATTATACTTTTTATGCCCACATGGCTCCAAATCTGCGGGTGATTTAACGGGAGGGATCAAGATGCTCTTAAGTGTTACCGTATCTTTTATCTTAGTAAGTTCTTCAACATAAGCCTGATATGCTTCCAGATTCAGATCCGCTTGTGCCAGACAGGTGAGTGAGAAACAAATGAGTAACGAAAGATGGAGAAGTCTTTTCATCTGATACGATTGAGTGTGTAATACTGCCAAGGCCCCAAAGGTACTTGTCGCCCCCGCAGCCAACTCTTTAAAGATAATTCAGAGAAAAAAAAAGATTCTACCTACTTGTAGGTATTTCTCCATAAATGCAGCGAATCATAGTCTGAGTGCATAACGAATTAATCCCGCGGCACTATTTAATTTCAATTTTTTCATCATGTTTTTACGGTGGGTGTCCACCGTGAGTTTACTGATATTTAATTCCTGTCCGATTTGCAGAGAAGTTCTTCCCTTACCAATCAGGGCAAGTATTTCTTTTTCACGACGGGTCAATGGTATTCTTGATTGATTGGCTTCAGATTTATAGGCTTTAATGACCTGCTCAAGTTCAGGACTAAAATATTCTTTGGATTGATACATGGAATAAATGGCTTTGATCATTTCACTTTTGCTGGCATTCTTAATTAAATAGCCGCGGGCTCCGGCATTCAACATTTCGATTACATCAGAAGGTTGATCGTACATGCTCAATGCCAGAACCAATAGATTTGGATGCAATTTAATTAGGGCTTTCGTGGCGGCGATCCCATCCATCTTGGGCATACGAATGTCAGTCAGGATCAGATCGGGTAGGGGAATTTTTTGCATCATTTGCAATAGTTCCAAGCCATTGTTGACTTCGCCAACAATTGATATTCCAATCTCTTTACTTAGGATAGACTTAATTCCATCAATAAATAGCTGATGATCATCGGCAATGACAATGCGAATCGTCATACCGGCACATTAATCATGACAGTCGTGCCTCTGCCGGGAGATGAATCAATACTATAATTACCGCCAATTTTCTCAATGCGTCGTTCAATATTTTGAAATCCCAGACCCGATTCAGCTGCCTCAGGTTCGAAACCGATGCCATCATCTTCAATCATCATGTTTAAATAATCCTCATGTTGCGTAAGTTGAATGACTACATTCTTGGCGTTAGCATGCTTTATAATGTTGGTGACCAGTTCTTGAGCAATTCGCAGCATTTCAATTTCTTCCGCATTTTTTAAACGTTCCTTGAGATCGACGTCGATAACCTCTATGTTAATTTGGTTGGTGCTGGTGATAAAAGTTGCCATATTTCTAATGGCCGGTAAAAGTCCCTGGTCGGCTAATACACCTGAACCTAATTCATGCGAGATATTACGAACCTCCTGGTACGCCAGTCCGGCCAGATCTTTGGCTTGATTTAGACTTTGGGGGTCGACATCGCTGGCCAAATGGTCAATGTATAATTTCAGTGTTGCCATTTTACTTCCCAAACTATCATGCAGGTCTGCAGCAATACGATTCCTTTCTTCATTCTGTCCGTTGATCACCAGATCAATGGTTTCATTTTCCTGGTTCTTTAATTTTTGCAGCATTTGTTGTCGTTCCAAATCGTGTTCTTGCCGCGTAATTATTTGCTTTCTTTTTTGATTCTTAATGATTAGATAGGTAAGAAAACTCAAAGCAAGGACCAGGCAAAGTAAACCAATTTGTAAAGAAGAGTTCCTCGATCGAATGGCTTCTAACTTTCGCTTTTCAGCTTCTAATGAAAGGATTTCATTTTGCTTTTTTGTGCTTTCATATTTTGCACTGATCTCTGCAAAAGCATTCACATCCACTGATGACTTTATACTATCTCGCAGTGCAATCGATTTCTGAGCCTGTTGCAGTGCCTTGTTAAAGTCTCCCAATGCTTTATAACTTTCCTGCATTTTGTCATATATCTGAACTTGGGTGCTCATGTTTGAGGAATGCATGGCTTTTTCGTACAACTCCAATGCACGGTGGTGGTTACCCTCCAGTGCAAAACAAAATCCTAAATTGTAGTAATTGTTTTCAATTCCCTTGAGCTGATTTAATTCTTGTTTTATATCAATGCACTTTACAAAATAACTTTTTGCCCGTTCGATCTTTTTACGGGAAAGAAATAAATCGCCCAGGTTGTTATAGATCAACGCAAGGGATCGTTTGTCACTATGCTCCAAAGCCAGTTCTTCAGCTTCCTGAAATAGTGAAAGTGCTTTGGTCGAATCACCTATTTGCACATGGTAGGTTGCCAAATTAGGTAGAGACAAAAGTAGAAATGGTATTAACTCTTTTTCTCTAAAAATCCTCATTGCATCCTGACTAAACTTTATTGCTTGCTCGTAATCCCCCATACGAGCGTGTGCTGTAGCAATATTATTGTAGCACTTTGCTACACTCACTTTGTCTTTAGTGGTTTCAAAAAAAAGAACGCTTGAGATAAGTGTTTGAATGGCCTCTTCATATTTTTCCTGACGTAAGAGCACAGCTCCCAATCCTAAACCAATGGTAGAAGAGAGGTGCACGTCTTGCCGGTTGTTGGCTTTATCTATCGCCATGTTAAAGAATACCAGGGCAGAATCCAATTCATTCTTATAGAAATGATATTTTCCCTTTTGGTCGAGGACAAGGATGGTCAGGCTGTCAGACCCTTCCGAAAATCCTCTTGCCAAATAAACATAATAACCGGCCTTGGTCAAATCCTTGGTGAGATAATGACTGGCTAATTTGATGGCGATCGAAGCCTGATAGTGACGGTCTGTCGATTCCATTAAAACGCGGTGAAGACTGTCCACCTCCTTTCCAGTTTGTGCAACTAAAAGTTTTGAAAAGAAGAGCATGAAAAAGAAGAAGGAATGCGTCATCGATGAGGTTTTTCATCTGATAGCACTAAATATATCGAAATTTGTGCTTATTTCGATAGCAGACAGAGCCCAATGACTAGCGCACCTGTCAGCCTGGGGTTGACAGCTTTGTAGAGGAAACCTGGTTATTTCACCTCTTCCATTGGATGTTCCTCTAGGAGTTCTTCGGGAGAATAAAATCCTTTTTTGTCCTCAATTTGCGCCCGTACTTTTTTAACCAGCTCGGGAGAGATAGCCGATGCTTTGTTACCAAATGAATTTCTAACATAAGTGAGTACGGCAGCGGCATCTTCATCATTTAACATTCCACCAAAAGGAGTCATAGGGACTAGCCCCGGATAGGTTTTTCCATTGACATCTACCGGGCCCAGCATTCCTTTCAAAGAAATCTTAATTAAACGTTCTTCACTTCCGGTCACCCATTCGGTTCCGGCAAGAGGCGGAAATCCCGATGGATCCAGTCCACCCCCGTCCGGTTGATGACAAGTGACACAAAATCCTTCCTTATTATAGATTTCTTTTCCTTTGATATATAGGTCACGATCTGCTCCGGTAAGATCGGTCACGATTTCTTCCTCTTTTTTCTGTTGGATCGAATGACCTTCTAAATGGGCAAGTGCCGTTTCATGAGCATGTACCATCCATTCGTCCATAGGTTTCTCACCAGCTTCCCTTACGATCGGGAGTCCCCGCACAGGATCCAACCAGGAGGCCGCAACAATGGCTTCCAGCCTTACCCTCCCCGCGTTGTCCTGCGCTGCTTGCATTAAATAATCTCCCTGACCGGCAATTTGATCTCCGGTGTAGCGAAGCACCCTGACTGCTGCTGCCCGGGCTCGAAAATCTTTGGCAGCCAAAAGTTGCCGAAGTAGGTTCTCATCGACTTTATTTAATCCCCAGGTGACCCAAAGTGCCTCAAGTAAGTGGTGCTCATATCTTGGTTCGGTCTTGTCAAGACCATCTACCCAAACAGTCAGCTTTTCTGCTACTTCTCCGGGGTTGCGACCTCTCAGCTCTCTTCGGGTGCGGTACCGGTTGCGATATTCCGGCAATTTTAAATACTCTAATAATTCTTCAATGGAGGCACCAGCGATTTTTGGAGGAACCACCAAAGGCCTTGAGGGATAGGTGACCCGGTAAATCCGGCCGTGCGCATGATCACGCAGAGGGTCTCGCGCATTGTGCTGCATGTGTCCAATCAGGATGTTGTGCCAATCAACAATGTACAGAGAACCATCCGGAGCAAATTCCATATCAACCGGACGGAAATTTTTATCGCTACTTTTCACTAAGTCCAGATGGTGCCGGCTGCTATATCCGGTACCATCATCTGTCATCGTGTGTTGCTTGGTGCCCAAAAACCCAATCGTATTATTTATCAATAAATCACCTTGCGACTCTTCGGGAAAATGGCTGCTGGAGACAAACTCCAATCCGGAGGTAGGTCTTACCCGGTGCGCATCTTCAATCAAATTCATGGACTTATGTGTTGCGACTCCGTAACGGGGCTTCACCGAACCAGGAAGCATCCAACGAACATCGGGACCAGATGTTTCCGCAAAAAAATGTTCACCCCAGGCATCAAATGCAATGCCCCAGGGATTTGGAATGGATAATTGAGCAGTGCGCTCAAGCTGGTGTTTCTGTGGCTGATACCGGTAAAAACCCCCATTTGTCGCCCGTACCGGACCATACGAAGTCTCCACATTGGTATGTAGAAAAACACCCTCGCCCATAAATATCGCTCCGGATGGATCAGCACAAAAAGCGCTTATGGCATGATGCGTGTCATGATCATCGAATCCACTCAACAGCGTCTCGGTTTCGTCAGCCATATCATCGCCATCAGTGTCTTTCATGAGAATCAGCTTATATCCCTGTGAAACATAAACTCCTTCGGGGGCAATTTCAAATCCAATGGGTAGATGCAAACCGTCGGCAAAAGTGGTTTGCTTGTCTGCTTTTCCATCGCCGTCGGTATCTTCCAGGATCAATATCTTATCATTGGGCCGGCTGTCACCGGGTTTGTAATGTGGATAGGTCGGCATGACCGATACCCAGAGCCTGCCTTTGTTGTCAAATGACAGCTGCACCGGATTGGCCAGATCGGCAAATTCTTTTTCTGAAGCAAACATTTCTATTTTATAACCTTCAGGAACAGCAAGAGATTTTAGGGCGTCTTCTCCGTATAAATATTCTGTAGATCCGTTTTTGACGCTGGGTTGATAGTTGGTCTCAACGGGAGGTAAGGTTGAAGTGTTCTTATCGGCTTCTGCCAGATCCATTTTTTCTCCGTGGGCTGCCATCCAAATAGCCTGATCTCTTATCGCTGTCATTTCACGAATTTTTTTCAGCTCGGCAGGATAATTATCTGGCCCAAAAGGTTCATAGCGACGGCCGAAGACGTGAACACCATTAGGAATTTTATAATCATTGTGCCAAAACCAATTCTTTTCCATAACCGCTGCATGAATCAAATCCCGATTTGGATTATTTGAATTACCGTCTCCGAATATTTGATCCGTCAGGAATTTTGACAATAGCAAATAACCCGCATCATTTAATTGTGACCCATCAATAGTCAGTGGTTCCTTAGTATTTGCATACCACTTGAGCGAGGGATTATACACATCAATAAATGGTATGTCATGCTTAGTTGCCACTTCTTCCATGCCCCTGGAGTAAAGAGCTAAATTCTTATTTTCATTTACCCCATCGGGAACATCCATGTCGGCAGATCGATTTTCAAAAGCAATGGGTGAGACAAGTGCCAACGTCGGTGCCTCAATGCCATTGTATTTTTGTGATTTCGTATGAAGAATAAAAGCTTCAAGCTCCGCTTTATAATTATCAAGCCCTTCTGCACCTTCAAAAGATTCATTGTGACCAAAAAAAGCGATAATCAAATCGGCCTCATGCCGGGTGAGCCATTCATCCGGGGTTTCAAAATGTCCCTCGCTCCCCGATTTCTGGGCTAATTCATCCTGAAATTTTTCCGCACCGGGGAAAGCCCAGGGGGAGTTTCTGCCCGAATGAGGTCTGAATCCGGGAGTATCACCAGGATCACACATATTTCTAATATATAGTGAGCTATCCGGGAAACGGGAATGCATTTCTGTTTCAAAGTATCCGTAGTCCATCATCCGGCTGCCCAAATTGTTCCCAATTAAGATGATATGCTGGTCCTGGGATAAATCGACTTTACTGACACTCTTTGGTCCCGAAGTACAACTCATTAAGACCATGGCAGCGATCGTTGTCATAATAAGGTAGGCCCGCGTATTAAAACTGTGCCTGAATATTTTGATCATAATTCTAAACTTGATGGAAGTAATCTGAAACTGTAAAGTAATAAAAAAGCGAGGATGAACATCTAATTTGAGGTCGAACAATGAAGGCGATTTATGCAGAGATGCCAGGCCAGGGG
>JABDLW010000512.1 GCA_013001805.1 Saprospiraceae bacterium
ATCACATACAATCCCAACATCCTTACTGTTTCGCCCCCATGATTTGTCATTTCACGCTGTTTGATGGTATTGAGAGGCCAGGATCGCAGTAAGTTAAAGGGACTGGCCAGGGTAAATCCAAGCAGACTAAGTTCTGTCAGGAATTGTTGATCCTGGATCGATCCCGGTGGGTCAACAAGATGCTGGTATTGGCTCTGGCCAAAGAGTCTAAGCTGTCTGGGACCTGGTATAGAGGTCCGAAGCAGATTTCTCAGCGACAAGGATTCCTTGTTCTGATCAATCGTACGACAGGCGCCGATATCAATTAGTAACTCCAGTTGCTTCTGCGGAATCTCAGCTATTAGTGCAGCCAAATCAGTAACCGGTTGACCGTATTTACGCAATTCCAAAATCGCATTACCACTACTTTGCGATAATCCTTTGATCATATTAAGCCCCAAGAACACTTGATCCCCATCCAGTGTGGTAAACCAGGAGCTTCTATTAATACATGGCAATTCCACTTTTACACCAGTCTTCTGCAACTCCCTCACGTAGACCCAGGTGGGATAAAATCCGCCCTGATTATTGATCACTGCCACCATAAATTCAACGGGAAAATTGGCCTTAAGATAGGCGCTTTGCATGCTTTCTGCGGCATAGGTAGCTGAATGGGCTTTGCAAAAAGCATATCCACTGAAGCTAGATATTTGCCGCCATATTTCTTTTGCCAAGGAGGGTAACATACCATTGGCGAGACAGTTGGTAATAAACCGCTCCTTCAGTTCATGCAGATCGCGCTCTGATTTACGTTTGCCGGTCATAAGCCTCCGCAATAGATCAGCTTGAAATAGATCGAACCCGCCAATATGGTGAACCACTTTCATTACATCTTCCTGATACACCATGATACCGTAGGTGTCAGACAAGAGACTGGACATCAACGGATGTAATACATTGATCTTTGCTGGATTGTGAAACCGCTCGATGAAGGCTTTCATCATGCCACTTTTGGCAACTCCAGGTCGAATGATCGAACTCACTGCAATTAGATCCAAATAGGTTTTACATTGCACCTTCGCCAGAAGTCCCCGCATGGCGGGCGATTCAATATAAAAACAACCAATGCAAGCACCAGGCTTGCTCAAAAGTGCCAGTGCTTTAGGGTCTCTTATGACCGATTGCATGTCGTGAATATCAACGTCAATATTTTTTTCTTGTTTGATAATTGAAACCGCCTCTTTGACATGGCCAATCCCTCTTTGGCCGAGAATATCAAATTTATGGAGTCCCCATTTCTCAATTTGATATTTATCGAGCTGGACTACAGGAAAACCCTTAGGCATCATCTGACTGGCAGCAATAGTGTTTAAGGTTTTTTCACTGATGACGATAGCACCAGGGTGCATACTAAGGTGACTGGGTAATCCCAATATTCTGCGACCCTCCCTAAAGATCACTTCGGCCAATGGATGATGATCCTTACGTGCATTCGGACGCTCGACGATGAGATCGATTTCTTTCCTGGAAAGACCAAATACCTTACCCAATTCGCGTACAGTCGACTTACCTTTGAAGGTTTGAAAACTAGCCAATAGCCCTACGTAACTCCGTCCATACTTTTCACGGGCATAGGAAATAACCTCATCCCGTTCATCCCAACTGAAATCCAGATCAAAGTCCGGTGGTACCGGACGGTGAGGATTAATAAACCGCTCAAAATAAAGATTCAGACTGACCGGATCGACGTCAGTTATCCCAAGGCAATAAGCAACAACAGAGTTGGCTCCGCTACCTCGGCCTACATGGTGATATCCCCGGATGCTGGCAAACCTGACCAGATCCCAGGTAATCAGATAATAGGTTTCAAATTGGAGCCTGGCGATCAATTGCAGCTCCGCATCAATGCGCTCTCGTGCGACATCCTGATCAAATTGATATCTTGACCGCATCCCGTCATAGGCCAACTCTTTCAACCGGACCCGGTCAGCAGACAGACTCTTGCCATAGCATTTTTTATTAGTGCCCTCCAAAGACCAGCGGCAAGCCGATCTCTCCAACAAATCCTGGGCCGCTAAAAGTAATTCGGGGTAGACATGGTAAATCTGACGCAGCCCTTCCGGTGGATGCATGATGTCTTCGTGGCTACAGATACTCGAGGGCGCAAGTTTAGCGAGTATGGTATTCTGATGAATGGCCCGAAGTAATTTATGCGTGTTCAGATCAGCCACACTTGCCAATGTCACAGATGGAAGCGCCACCGCTTTATCTGACATGAGCTTACGCGAATACTTATGCCAGTGAGGCAATGATCCCGGTCTCACTCCCAAATATTCATTTTCCCGAAGCTGCCCCGGTTTGTAACAGGCACTATCGTAAATAATAATTGTGTCAGCCAATAGCGGGGCTCTCTTGGGCAACGCGTTGCCACTAACCAGATACTCAGAAAGAAGGGCATTTAAGTTGCTCATGCCATCTGGGCTGGTAGCCAGGCCCAGGTAGTAAAACTCCTGATCCAAACGAAATTCTATTCCCAGGCTGGGTGTGATGTCGTACTTGCGGCATAAGTCTACAAATTCCCAGTGTCCGGAGGTATTATTGATATCCGTCAGGGCTAAATGGGCTATGCCAAATCGACTGGCCTTGGAGACTAGATCCTCGATGCTTAGTAAACCATACTTGAAACTATAGCACGAATGAGTGTTGAGATACATTAGACGAATTTTCGACCCATAAATGCCGGTTTATTCGACTAAAATTACATTTATTTTCTTTAGTGCCGATATATTCGTCATTTTATAGACGAAAAAATAG
>JABDLW010000516.1 GCA_013001805.1 Saprospiraceae bacterium
TCCCTGGCCATAGCCCGTGTTATAGTACATATTGATTTTAAATTCCTCAATATAAACTCAAACCCCAATTCAGGCTCCACAGACTGCTCTCGGGGACAAACCGGGTCGAAGCCTTTCGCTCTTTTAAATTAATATATTACAGCACCTCGGCACACCTGTCCTGACTTGTCGAAGGACTACTTATGAGTTTCACATTTTTACAAAAAATGCATTAACCCGGAGTGACTTTCTTATTTTACTATACTCCACATTTCACGTTATAGCCAGAATTTGTTTTTTCACATTTTCCGGTTCAAATACATCTTTCCAATTTTCTTTAAACAGGAGAGGTTTACCGATCTCAATGGCCTTGAGAGCAGCATCGGAAAATTGACCACCCGGTAATTTCCCAAATAGCAGCGCCATTTCAATATTAATATGTCCAAGAAAAAAATCGTAGGCGGCGTCTTTGGGTACCCCAAGCTCCACTACGCGGTCCACTCCTTCTTTAAGCACCGAAACAATGGCTGCCGCAAACGTTTCCGACAAGGCTGGCTCTAAAATGCCCATCTGTTCGATCGTGATCCGATGCGAAACAGTGACTGGTGCATAAATTGTTTTGGCTAATTCCTCACCAACCGCATACATCTCCTCTGGCCCTTGCACCAAAGCACAAACAATGCTTTGCCTGGCAGCAATTCCCCCAAAATAGTCAAAATGTGCCTGCTCTTCCGGTTCCCAGTTGAATACGCTGGGATGTGACGGATGGGTAGCGAAATAGGTGATGTCACTGCGGTCAAAAAGATGCCCGGCCAGAGGTGCTGCCGGATCCAAAGACACACCCATTGCTCCCGCCTTCATTAGGGGAACCAAAGCTGACGTTACTGTTCTGATCGCCACATCCGGCACTGCGAAAATGACAAAATCTGCATCAGGGACGACTTCTTCCGGTTTTGCAGCGGTAACTCCTCGTTGGTGCATCCGCGCCAGGCCTTCTGAGCCTACCTCTAAATAAGACACCGAGTAGCTTGAATCTTTCAGATTATCGGTAAGTCTGCAACCCATTTTTCCGCCGGCACCTACCAGTACAACTTTATTCATGATTTATTTTTTTCAATGGCCTTTTAAAATCTTTTCAAAATAGTCATCTTTTCCGTTTTGCCCTCCTTTTAGTGCAATCTCCAAACCATCAAACCTCACATCCGTAGCATGAGCGACACATAATGGTGCTCCGGGAGCTATCGGGGCCAACATCTCCAGGGCATAGATACCTAGTTGCCGGGAGACATAACCCGAGGTGTCACCACCTACCACTACACATCTGATTTGCCCGAACCGGGAAATCATCTCAGCAAACAGATGCGCTGCACCCGGACCAAGGACAGCATTTAGATTTACCTCGTGCATACCTTGTATTTGATGAATCGATGGATCGGAAGGGCCTAGTGCTGTATAAACGATGGCTGATCTACCCGATCGAAAAGCCTCCGCAACTTCTTCTAAAACTTCGAGCAAATACTCCTGCTGCCTCGCGATTAATTTAATTACATCCATTCTGACACCAGCAAAACCTAAGTCCAGACAATATCTGATTTGGCGTTCTGTGACGGGCGAACAGCTTCCCGATACCACAAAAATCTGTGAAACTATTTCAGCACCGCCTATATTTTCCCCCTCCTGAATATTTTCTTGCGACAAAACATATTTCGCCAGACCATAGGAAGCACCGGATGATCCCAAAACCAGTTGCGTGCCACCTTGCCACGAATTATATAAATGATCACCCAAAAATTGGAGATCGTCGTTACTCAATGTATCAAAAATGATAAGTTTCGGATCGGATTCTGTTTGGTCGCTGACTTCAGCATCTTGTAATCCGGATTGCATCTGCAATAAATTGACTGACTTCATTTTTAAGTCGGTCTGTCTGGAAAGATGGCGTCCAATATCGCTTTCCTGCATGGGCGTGACGGGATGGAGTGACATGACTGGATGTCTATCCAATCGATAGGTTTTATTATCAAGCCGGGCAAACAGGTTGCCGAATACAACAAATCGATTTAAAAAGGGTGCTCCGACGATACAGGGAATTTGAGTGGAGGGAAAATATTTTAGTGCGACAGCCATGGCAGTGCCTATATTGCCGACGTGAGGAGCAGAGTCTAAGGTAGAGCAAACCTTATAAAGAAAATAGTCGGCGGGAAATTTGGCCAGGGCCGAGAAAATCGGATCAAGTTCTTTTTGCATAGCCACCGGGTCTAGACTACGGCCAATGCCCGCAACTCCAAAAGCTCTAAGTTTCGATCCACCAAATCTCCTTTTCAATTGAATATTTTCTACCTCTGACGCGGTGGGTGTTTTTAGAAAAAGTAAGGTGGGAATACCATTTATAGCCAGTGTTTCCATCACATCGGTAGAACCGGTGAAATCATCTCCATAAAAAATCAATAATAATTTATTACGCTGCATAAATTACATTTCCAATTTGCCAAAAAACTCCATCGCCTGTCGCAATTCGATATGATTTTGACTATAGGTCGACAGGGGTACCTGATCAGTGGCTGCTTGCCAGGCTTGCTGAATACTTTTCACCCCGGCGGTCATACCTGCAGGGTGAGCAACGATGCCCCCACCACACAGATACATTAAATCGGTATTTCCAATAGCACTAAAAGTATCAGCTGCCTGACCCGCCCATTGCCCCGAAGAGAGAACGGCCATGGGACTTTTCTGTCCGATAAAATCACTTTGACAGGCTTTAATCGAGGCGATCACGGAAGCATCATCCTCACAAAACTTATTCCGGATCCCATTGGTATGGATATGATCGACCCCCGCCAGGCGCCAAATTTTCTGGTAGGCACTAAATGCCATACCCAGAACGGGAGCCCGGTTAAACATACCCCAACCGCAGCGATGCCCGTGAATCGGAATTGCGGTATGCCGGCTTAACTGGACCACTGCACTGATTCCCACCCAGTTTAAATTAACCATTAAGCAAGTCGCTCCCTGCGCAATTAAGAAATCATGGCGCCCCATCATGTCGTCCATATCACCACTGATATTGAAGGCATACATGGGTTTTCTCCCGGTAGCATCGGCATAATCCTGCAACACCTGCATCGTTTGACTAACTCTTGCTTCGAATGGAGAATGGGGGGAATCAGCCTGAAGTTCGTCGTCTTTGATAAAATCCAATCCCGCAGTCACCAGTTGTTTGGTCTGCATTGCGGATTGCTGCGGTGTAAGACCTACACTGGGTTTGATGATCGTACCAATGATTGGCCGGTTATATACATCCACCAATCGGCGTGTTCCCGCAACACCAAAGGCAGGACCCGGGTACTTCGAGATATAATTATCCGGCACTTCAAAATCCAGGAGTTTAATTCCGGAAAAAGGAGCCAGTTCAAATAAATTTCCGGCAATTGTAGAAACCAGGCTGGATAAATTGATACCAACATTGGCAAGGGGCCAGCTTAGAGTAACATAAGCCTGCTGAATAGGCCCGTTGCTTTTACTACGGGCTCCAGGCAGACTCGGTGCCGCGACATTTGCCACTTTTTGCAAGTGGTCTACTGTTGCTAAATGATTGGCTCTGAGGGAATCACTCTCACCCGGTGTGCGTAAAAAGGTGCCACATGATTGTTCCCCGGCCATGATTTGAGCTGCTTGCTCCAAATCGTAAGCGGTTTCAACCAGATAGGTCGCTTTGATTCTATCCTGGCTCATTGTTTCTGATAAATTTTCATGCAATTGATGGAGTTACCTGAAGGTTATGTAAATAGGTCATACTTTTTCTCATCCAGTTCTGTTCCTTTTTAATCGTTTGTTCAATCGTTCCTTCTGGTGGCGTCCAAAGTTCTAGAATCGCTGAATGGCAAAGACCATATCTTTTTATTTGTTCAAAAAGCCAGGGTATCGGGAGCATGCCTTCGCCGGCAATGGTGCCATATACTTCGAATCCCATATTGTGAGGCTTTCTGCAAATCATGTAGTCCTTGACATGCAAATTAATAGTATGGGGAATTAATTTTTTTGCTACTTGAAAAAAACCTTCTCCCTTGCCCAGAGAATTGACTGAGTCCAGACAAATACCCACCCACTGCTCATCCGTATTTTGAACGATCTCCAAAAAATCGATCCAGGAGAAGCGGTCATGATTTTCAACCGCCAATCTGACATTTGCCTCTTCCAATGCGGGCACAAATTCCTTAATTAACAGAATAACCTCATCTAATGCCGGATGATATTGAGCTTCATCTATTACCAGGCGAAGCAAACGACAATCCATTAACTGACAGATTTCCAGATAAGTCTTCATCCTTTCACGCGTCAGCCCCCGCATACCTAATTCGAGGTCCAGATTTAATCGATTTGCATAATCTTTAATCTTTATCCAATCTCTTTTTCCCCATTTATCCAAGGGAATATTATCCGCAATTTGTACGCATTCGGCACCAGCCTCAGCAGCGATTTCCATGAATTCAGTAACTGTCATTGGATTGGCCGGCATGAAGTCTGGAACTCCTATTGACCATGCCAATGCGTAGGTACCTAC
>JABDLW010000522.1 GCA_013001805.1 Saprospiraceae bacterium
TCCCTGGATCATGAACCCGGGTACACACAGGGCACATATTATGATATCTCCTATTAACGAATGAAGAAATTACTCGTCCTTCAGATGCGCCCTGAAGATGAACCTACGGAAAGTGAGTTCAAGACTATCTTGCGTTTAGGTGAAATAGACAAAGATCAGGTGCATCGCATTCGTGTGGAACAGGGTAAAGAGCCCGATGTTAATCTGGACGACTTTTTTGCGATCATTGCCGGTGGGAGTCCGTTCGATATAAGCTGCCCTCCTGAGAAAAAGAGCGAAGCTCAAAAACGTGTAGAATCCTTTTTTAGTCGCCTGTTCGATAAGGTGGTCCCAAATGATTTTCCGTTTCTTGGTGCCTGCTCAGGTAACGGGTTGCTTGGTAGTTACTTGGGGTCAAAAATTTCACGTACTTACGGTGAGCCTATCGGAACAGTCATGATCCATATTACCGAAGCTGGTGAAAAGGATGATCTGCTCAGCGGTTTACCCAGCCCTTTTCGTGCTTTTGTAGGCCACAAAGAGGCCTGTGATACATTACCGACAACGGCTGTACTCTTAGCCACTTCAGACACCTGTCCCGTGCAAATGTTCCGGATCAAAAACAACATTTATGCTACCCAATTTCATCCGGAAGCCGATGAAGGCGAGTACATAGTGCGAATCCGAGCTTATAAAAATTACGGTTATTTCCCTCCTGAACAAGCCGATACCCTGCTCAAGGAGATCGAGGGAATAAAAACGCCGTATTCCCATGAGATCTTAAGTCGATTTGTTAAAATATATAAGGCAAACACTAGCTCATAGTTTAGTATCTTGAGCATCCGATCGCAATGAGCGTAGACATTCAGAATTAGAAATTTATCAAAATAGTCATGATCAAAAATAAAATATGGGTCTTATTGACCATCCCACTTTTATGGCAGTGTAAAGGAGAAAATAACAAAGCAAATGAAGAAACAAGCTCAGACAAAAGTGCTAAAGTGGTCCAATTTAAAGGTCGTGAGATAGACCTGACCCCATTTGTGGAAGGTTTTCCATATAGTGGATTTAATCCGGTGTATGCAGCCGGAAAACTCTATTATATGAAACGAGGTGAGACCACTGATCTATTGGAACTCGACCTCGAAGGAAATCCGGATCTGGGAGAAGGCCGGAAGATCTCTGATATTGATTATGCTACCCGTAATGTCTGGAGTATTCGCTACAATAAAACCGACAATCATTTGTATTGGACCGGTGATGAAATAAATGATGAGATCATCAATTTAACCCGACTCAATCCTGAGAATGGTGAGGTAGAAAAACTTACAGATGTGCCCTACATATTTGGCTACCGCTGGAATGAAGATGGAGACAAAGTGACTTATGTCGCCCGTCTAGGGGATAAAGAAGAACGCCTGGGTGAATTGCGCACCCTGGACCTTAAAACAAAGGAAGAAACCAAGATCATTCAGGACACCCCTGAAATGCGTTTTACCTGGGGATCGCCCAGTTGGCAGCCAGACGGAAAAGGTGTCGTCATTTCAGCTGTGAAAAATGCGGACCGAACCTATGGGAACCTGTTGTATGTAGACTTTGAAACCGGATCACAAAAACTTGTGACCGACCCGGATAAAGGACGTTCCTTCCCTGGGGTATATAAAGAATGGCTGGATTCGAATACCTTTTTATACGAGTCAAATGAAGATGGTTTTTCCAATGTATACAGTTATGACCTATCCAAAGATCGGTCAATCCAATTGACCCAGTTTACAACAGATCTTGGGACTTCTGAAATACTCACTTTGGATGGGAAAAAGTATTTGTTCGCCACCACCTCATCACCTATCGAAACTCAGGTCTATTTGATCTCACTTCCCGATGGTGAGATCGTATTAAAACAGCAAAGCGATGTAGGCTTGCGTGTTTATGATGCAGAGGGAGATAAAATGCTGGTTTCAGCCACCTCTAATACTTCCATGTTCAGGATTGATGAAATGCAGCTAAGTCCGGAAAAGATCAGTTTCAGCACCAAAATTGATGTCCCTGAAGAGTTGAAGAATAAGGTCTATCAATCCAATGTAAGCAGGGTTACCTACCCTACCTTCGATATGGATCCTACCACCGGAGAACCCAGACAACTTCATGCCTATTTGTATGAGCCAAAAGAACAATTACCCGAAAAAGACAGGGTTGTCATGATCCAGTCTTTTTACGGAGGCGGGAACAATTTCAGTACGCGCTACCAGATCCTGGCAAATGCAGGTATTTATGTATTGAGCCCCTCTCCCCGTGGAAGTAGTGGCTTTGGTAAGGAATTTGCTGCCCTCAACGATAAAGATCTCGGTGGCAATGAGATCATTGATGTTTTTTATGCGGCTAAGTATATTTCTGAAAAATTAAATATCCCGCCAGAACGCATCGGTGTTTTTGGAGGTAGCCATGGGGGTTACGCCACCATGCGCTCACTCACCTTCCCTGGGGAAGTAAACGGCAATATTGCCGAATTTGACTGGGGATTCGGTATCAGCCATGCCGGCTTTAGTGATATCATTCATTTTTATGAGAATTGCAATATCCCCGATTGGGTTACCCTGGAAGCCGGGGATCCGAAAACAGAAGCCGAGAAACTAAATGATCGTTCCCCATTATAT
>JABDLW010000532.1 GCA_013001805.1 Saprospiraceae bacterium
GGATATGGTCGTCAAGTCGGTGACCTGGATTCCTACACTGCATTTGTCAGCAGTGGTGAAGGGCAAGTGATGAGAAGTTTGGAAGCGGTACTTCGCGAAAATCGACGTGTGAACTTACATGGATTCACCCAGTCAGAGCTCGATCGTACCCGGCTGGAAATGATAAGTGAACTGGAAACCACAGCTAAGGAGGAAGATAAGACAGAGTCGGGATCTCTGTCGATGCGATATGTCTATCACTTCCTCAATGAAAATCCTGTACCCAGCCCTACCCAGCGGTTGCAGCTAGGCCAAAGTCTTCTGCCTACTATCGAGCTCAACGAAATAAATAAAATGGCCGATAGTTGGATCACGGATGGTAGAAATCGGGTGATTGTGATCACCGGTCCTGACAAGGAAGATGTTCCACTGCCTACGAA
The DNA here is from genome assembly GCA_013001805.1 of Saprospiraceae bacterium. GTDB lineage: Bacteria > Bacteroidota > Bacteroidia > Chitinophagales > Saprospiraceae > JABDMH01. Next base: position 420 of record JABDLW010000532.1, read on the forward strand.
AGAGGAAATACTGGCTCTTGATGACAAGATAGAAATGGAGGAGATAGCACCCTATGAAGATGCGGTCACCGATGTGCCTTTGCTGGATCGCATTCCCCCTGCCGGCACTTTATCTTCAGAAAAGGAAATCGCAGCTGTGGGTGTCACCGAGTGGACCTTGTCAAATGGAGTCAGAGTTATTTTGAAACCCACGGATTTTCAGAATGACGAAATCTCATTTACTGCCTTTAGTCCAGGAGGTCACTCACTTTATCCGGATGAGAAATTTTGGTCGGCTTCACTGGCATCGGCTATACTATCTCAAAGTGGTGTCAGCGATTTTGATCTCAATCAATTGCAGAAGATGTTGGCGGGAAAGCAAGTGCAGGTTAGCCCATATATTGGCGAGCTGGAAGAAGGTCTGCAGGGATTTAGCACCATAAAGGATCAGGAAACAATGTTTCAATTGATCCATTTGTATTTTACCCAACCTCGTAAAGATGAAAGTGCATACAACTCACTGATGACCCGTCAGCGGCAGATCCTGCAAAACATACATGTCAATCCGAATTATTATTTCAGAGATAAAGTAAATGAAGTCAAGTACAAAAATCACCTGCGCCGGGGCATACCTAAAGTGGAGGACTTGGATGACGTCTCGCTGGATGATGTAGTGGGTGTCTATAACGATCGATTTGCTGATGCCTCTGATTTCACATTTGTTATAGTGGGTAATTTCACACCGGAGGAAATCAAGCCGCATGTACTACAATATTTGGCAACTTTGCCTTCCACTGATCGCGCAGAAAGCTGGAAAGATGTGGAAGCTAACATTACACCCGGGAAAAAAATCGAGCGATTTTCCTACGGACAGGCTCCAAAGTCCCAGGTGGAAATGACCTGGTCGGGCGATTTTGACTGGGATGATAAACAAGCGAGATATAATTTCAACTCACTTCTGGATGTGCTGCGGAATACATTGAGGGAATCAATGCGTGAAGATCAGGGCGGGGTTTACGGTGTAGGTGTATCAGGATCGGCGTCAAAAGAACCGAAGGAGAAATACGTGGTAACCATTTCTTTCAATGCTGAACCTGATCAGGTAGACAATCTTATTGCCACAGCTAAAAAGGACATTGAGCAAATGATAGCTTCCGGCCCAGAAGAAGCAGATCTCGTCAAAGTCCGGGAAGTACAACGGCAAGAAAGAATCAAGAGTTTGAAGGAGAATAATTTCTGGGTCAATTCTCTCAAGACATACTACTATTATGGATTGGATCCGGTCCAACTCCTGCTCGAGAACTATGAGCCATATGTCAAGAACCTAAAACCTGAAGATGTGCATGCCATGGCCAAGACCATTTTTAATACAGAAAACTACATTGAAGTGGTGATGATGCCAGGCGAGCCGAAAGAGTAAAGCTCTATTACCATAAAAATCTTGAAAAGGTGGCGACCTCGCATGGTTGACACCTTTTTTTGTATATCGACATCAAGCATTTCTATTGGATACAGCAGCTTTTATCGGATTTCTAACATTTCACTGGATCTGTGAAATAGTTAGAGCATCTTAAAACTGATCAGGATTACCTTAGTCTGAAACCTGGACAGATCTGGAAAATCCCTTCAAGGTTTGTCCACTAGGCTTTTGACTTTCTTTTTCTTAAAACCAATCTTCCTTTACGGTATCTGTGTAGATCCTCGTATTCTTGCCAATGGCCGTCTAAAACCAGGATGCCACTTTCATACTTTAATAAAAACTGGAGTTTGCTAAACGTTTCTCCAACCTCAATTTTTTTATCAGGATTTGCTACATCCGAGAGATATATGGATTGATCGCTATAAAGGATTCCTATTAGTTCGATTACCTCTTTGGCTCCATTGCGATCATGAATGGCAGTACCTTTAATGGTAGAGTTCCCCTCCTTAAAATTAGGAAGGATGTCCAGGTTGAAAATATATTTGCCTTGAAGGCTGCTCATTTTACCTTGCCAGGACCCGAATATTTGATCCTGAGCAAATGCGGTTAACGGTAGTAACCACAAGATCAGATGGAGAAAGCGATGCATGCTCTAAAATAGCATTTGCATTGTTTATGCCAAATTTTAATCTGCTTCTTTATCATATTCAGCAAGATAAATGGAATTGTCGACCATCAATATCCATGTTTCGCATGATTATCAAAGTCTTACGCCTTAGTGTGCAAACACTAAATGTTTTATGTTATTGGTAGCGGATAGTAGCTTGGTATGCAGCATGATGGTCAACAGGAGAGTGTCAGAGTGATATCATCGGCATTAGTGAACTACGGTAAATTTGCGACTGGACCAGGTCGATTTAGTCTTTAATCTGGCAAAATAAAAGCCAGGTGCATAGTTTTTGGTGTCTACATGGAGTTCACTTTGTATCAATTCCTGCAAAATAACCTTGCCATGGAAGTCAAAAATGAACAGTTGTGCTGGTTCAATGTCCGATTGTCCGGCTCTCTCGATTTTTAAGTAATTGTCGGCGAGATTAGGTCTTATAACGAATAGTTCCTGGTCATAACCTGTTTCATACGATGGAGTGGTGCTTTCATTGATGCAATTGCAGTCGTCGGAACTCCAATAGAAACCCTCACCACAATTTGGTGGGTATTCTGGTTTGGCAATGATTACTTCATATTCTATTTCCCTTATTTCGTCCTGTTGTTTAACATTGGAGACAATCACCCGGTACTTGTGATCATATGGACTGAATTTTTCGATGCGGCTACGTTCGGGTTCCCAAACAATGGTATTGTCGCCAAACCCAGATTTATAC